>JBPEXR010000246.1:0-11217 GCA_052031355.1 Paracoccaceae bacterium | reverse complement strand
TCGAGCGTCAGGGTGAAGGTGGTGCCCACATCGGGGGTGGAGCGCACCGTGATGTCGCCGTTCATCCGCCGCGCCAGCAGGCGCGAGATCGACAGACCCAGCCCGGTGCCGCCGTAGCGGCGCGAGATCGTCGTCTCCGCCTGGGCGAAATGGCCGAAGACATGCGCCAGCTTGTCGGGCGCGATGCCGATGCCGGTGTCGCTGACCTCCACCGTCAGGCGCGTGCCGCCGGGGCGGGGGGCGTGGTCCGCGGTGACCGTGACGCCCCCGGCCTCGGTGAATTTCACCGCGTTCGACAGCAGGTTCACCAGGATCTGCCGCAGCCGCCCGTCGTCGCCCATCAGCCGCGGCGGCAGGGGGCGGCGGATCTGCAGCGCCAGCGACAGGCCGGCGCGGGTGGCCTGGGCGCGCATCAGGTTGGCGGCCCCCTGCAGGCAGGCGGTCGGATCGAAGGGGGCGCTGTGGATCGCCATCTTCCCGGCGTCGAGCTTCGACAGGTCCAGCACGTCGTCGAGGATGGTCAGCAGCGCCTCGGCGCTTTGGCGGATGGTGCGCGCATGCTCGCGCTCTTCCGCCGGCAGATCGGCCTCGGCCAGCAGGTCGGCCATGCCGATGATGCCGTTCATCGGGGTGCGAATCTCGTGGCTCATGGTGGCCAGGAAATCGGCCTTGGCGCGCGCGCCCTCCTGCGCGGCCTTCATGGCGCGGTCCATCTCGGCGGCGTGGCGCTTGGCGGCGGTCATGTCCCGTTCGATCGTGACGAACATCTCGACCTGGCCGCCCTCGCCGCGGATCGGCACCAGGTTGATGTCCATCCAGAGCTCGCGCCCGTCCTTGGTGCAATCCATGATCTCGGTGCGCAGGGCGCGCCCCTCGGTCACGGCGTCGCGCAGCAGGTGCGAGGTTTCGGGGTCCGTGATGGGGCCGGCGAGCAGCGCTTCCGGCGTGCGGCCCAGCGCCTCCTCCGGCAGGTAGCCGGTCAGCCGCGTGAAGGCCGCGTTCACCCAGGTGATGCGGCCGGCGGCGTCCATCATGATGACGCTGTCATGCGCCTGTTCGGCCACCGCCGCCAGTTTGCGCGCCTCGCGCTGACGCTCGCGCAGGCTGGCGTTGGCGCGTTCGATCGTGCGTTTGCCGACCAGCAGCGCGTGGCTGGTTCGGCGGTGGCGGCGCTGGTCGTTGATGACGTGGTAGACGAAGATCCGGACCATGTAGATCAGGATCAGCACGCCCATCATGTCGTAGATATGCCGTTCCTGCAGGCCCCCGGCGCGCCAGATCTCGGACACGAAGATGGCGACCAGGGTCAGCCCGTAGACCGCCAGCCGCCCCAGCGCCGCCGCCGGGTGGTAGGGCAGAACGAGGCCCGCGTTGATCGCCGCGCCGGTCAGGTAGGCCAGGCTGAAGAAGGCCGCCGCCCCGGGCGGGCCGAGGGCCCAGGCGCCGATGACGCAGATCGCCACGGTCGCCGACTGGAGCAGCCCGGTCAGCGTGCATTCCAGCGCCAGACGGCGGTAGGAGACGCCGCGCGCCAAGCGGCCCGGCAGGTGCCGCAGAACCGCGCAATCCAGCGCCTCGCCCAGCAGGACGAGGACCGCGGCCAGTATCCCGATCACCGGCGAGAGCAGCACGCAAAGCGAGACCGCGCCGGTGAAGGTCAGCATCTGGCGCGAGGCGAAGTAGCGCAACCGCCCCTTGGCATAGCGTTCCAGCCGCCCGGCGCGCGACTGGCCGCGGCGGAAGCGGTCAAGCTCTGCCTCCGTCTTCAGCGGGGCCTGCGGGGTTTGCGCGGCCTGCGGGGATGCGGCGCCCCGGGCCGTCCGGCGGCGCTGGGCGTCCCTGGACCCGCCGCCGCCCCCGCGCAGGGTCGCCGCGGTGGGGGACGGCGCCTCGAGCGCCCGCAAATCCGCGGTAAGGGCGGTGCGGGCAGCCTTGTCCAGGGGTCCAAACATGGCCCGGCTTAGCCGGGAAGTGCTTACCGAATGGTGAAGCGCCGCACCCTTAGCGCAGGGTCACGCCCGCCCCGGTCATCGCCGCGCTCGCCGCCGCGCGCGATCCGTCAAGGTCGATGGCGCGCGTCAGTTCCTCGCGCACCTCCGTTTCGAACCCCAGCACGGCGGCGTCGAGGGCCGAGTAATGCACGCAGAAATCATAGGCGAGCCCGACGAAGGTCAGCTTCGACAGGCCGCGGGCGTGCAGGTAGCCTTCCAGCCCGGTCGGGGTCTGGTGGTCGTTCTCGAAGAAGGCGGAATAGCTGTCGACGCCGCGGCGAAAGCCCTTGCGCAGGATCAGCTCGGCGCGGTCCACCTCCAGGTCGGGGTGGAAGGCGGCGCCGCGGGTGCCCTGCACGCAGTGATCGGGCCAGAGGACCTGCGGCCCGTAGGGCATCTCCACCATGTCGTAGGGCACGCTGCCGGGGTGCTGGGAGGCGAAGCTCAGGTGGTCCGCCGGGTGCCAGTCCTGGGTCAGGATCACCGCCGCATGTTCGCGCATCAGCGCGTTGATGCCGGCGACGATGCGGTCGCCCTCGGGCACTTCCAGCGCGCCGCCGGGGCAGAAATCGTTCTGCATGTCGACGACGATCAGGGCGCTTTCGGCAGGCGGGGTCTGGGGCATGGGCTCTCCTCTTGCTGGGGCAGTGCTAGCGGGCGCGGGCGGCGCGCGTCAATGCGGCGATCGGGCGCGCGGCGCGGGCGGGGATTGCGCCGGCCCCCGCGCTGCCCTAGATCGCTGCCATGTTCACCGTCGCCGCCCTTTACCATTTCGCGCCCCTGCCGCAGCCGGCCGAGGTGCAGCCGCCGCTGCGCGAGCTTTGCGCGCGCGAGGGCGTGACGGGCACGCTGCTGCTGGCCGAGGAGGGGATCAACGGCACGATCGCCGGCTCGCGCCGGGGCATCGACGCGGTGCTGGCGCATATCCGCGCCCTGCCGGGGTTCGCGGACCTCGAATGGAAGGAAAGCACCGCCAGCCGCCAGCCCTTCGCGCGCATGAAGGTGCGCCTCAAGCGCGAGATCGTGACCATGGGCCAGCCCGGGGTCGACCCGCGCGCCGGGGCGGGCCACTACGTCGCGCCGGCGGACTGGAACGCGCTGATCGAGGCGCCGGATGTCGCGGTGATCGACACGCGCAACGACTACGAGGTGGCCATCGGCACCTTCGAGGGCGCCATCGACCCGGGCACCAAGAGCTTCCGCGACTTCCCCGCCTGGTGGGAGGCGAACAAGCACCGCTTTCACAACAAGCGCGTGGCGATGTTCTGCACCGGCGGCATCCGCTGCGAGAAATCGACCAACTACCTGCTGCAGCAGGGGGTGGAGGAGGTTTACCACCTCAAGGGCGGCATCCTGAAATACCTCGAGGAGGTGCCGGAGGAGGAAAGCCGCTGGCAAGGCGAATGCTTCGTCTTCGACCAGCGCGTCGCCGTGCGTCACGGGCTGGCGGAGGGCGAGCATGTCCTCTGCCACGCCTGCCGCCGCCCGATCCGCCCCGAGGACCGCGAACGCCCCGAGTACGAGCACGGCGTGGCCTGCCATCTCTGCGCCTCGGAAACCTCCGAGGAGGACAAGACCCGCTTCCGCGAGCGGCAGCGCCAGATCGAACTGGCGCGCGCCCGGGGCGAGCGTCACCTGGGCGGCGCCTCGGAGGTCTGAGGCCTCAGGCCGGGGCGGCGAGGCCCGGTGCGCGGCGGCGCGTGCGCATCAGCACCAGCAGGATGATGGCGATGTTCAGCGCGTTCCAGGCGATGCCGTTGACGAAGGCCAGCCGGTAGCTGCCCGTCAGATCGAAGATCGCCCCGGAGAGCCAGCCGCCCAGCGCCATGCCCAGCACCGTGGCCATGATGACGAAGCCGACCCGGGCGCCCGCCTCGGCCGCGGGCATGTATTCGCGCACCACGATGGCATAGCTGGGCACGATCCCTCCCTGCGCCAGCCCGAAGACCAGGCTGACGATGTAGAGCGGCGCCAGCCCGTCCCAGGGCAGGTAGAGGAACAGCGCGATCGCCTGCAGCACCGAGCCGATGAGCAGCGTCGCCACCCCGCCCAGCCGGTCCGCCACCAGCCCCGACAGCAGCCGCGAGACGACGCCGCCAGCCAGCATCAGCGAGAGCATCTCCGCCCCGACCGCCGGGCCGTAGCCCAGCTCGACACAGAGGCTGACGATATGCACCTGCGGCATCGACATGGCGACGCAGCAGCCAAGCCCCGCCAGCGCCAGAAGCCAGGCCAGCCGTCGCGGCGGAAAGGCAACGGCGGCGGCGCGCGCCTGGCTGATCGAATCGGCCCGCGCGCCGGCCTCGGGCGGCAGGCGGCGGCGCAGTGCCAGCGACAGCGGGACCAGCGCGCCCAGGGTAATCGCCGCCAGCGCCAGGTAGACGGTGCGCCAGCCCTGCGCCTCCAGCAGGTCGGCCAGGATCAACGGCCAGATCGCGCCCGAGAGGTAATTGCCCGAGGCGGCGATCGCCACGGCGATGCCCCGCCGGCGCAGGAACCAGTGCGAGACATCGGCGATCAGCGGGCCGAAGCTGGCCGCCGTGCCCAGCCCGATGACGAAATGCACCAGCGCCAGCACCGGCACCGACCCGGCCAGCGCGGCCACCGCGAAACCGCCCGAGAGGACCAGCGCCGCCAGCATCAGCGCGCGGGTGATCCCCAGCCGGTCGACCGCCCGCCCGATGGTGAAATTGCCTAAGGCAAAGCCCAGCATGGTGGCGGTGTAGGGCAGCGCCGCCGCGCCGCGCGTGACGGCAAACTCCGCCTCGACCGCGGGCATGACGGTGATGAAGGACCACATGCCGACATTGCCGACCGTGGCGATGGTCAGCGTCAGCGCAAGGCGCAGCCAGGAATAGCCGCTGTCATGGACGGGATGGCCGGTCATTTCGCGAGCCTAGGCGCGCGGCGTGGGACGGTCCAGACCGTGGAAACCCGAGGGTTGGGGGGCACGGAAACCCGGGGCCATCCCGCCCAGCCGCGGGCCGAGTTGGGCCGGGTTAGAGCCTCTTTCAGCTCTCGGCCCCGGCCCGCGCGCCTTACCGCCGCAGGCTGGCCGCGGTACGCCGCACGGTGTCCATTCGGTCGGCGTTGGGCGGGTGAGTGCCCAGGAACCGGTCGCCCGGATCGGGAATGCGGGCGAAGAACAGCGCGCCGCGCACCGGGTCGTACCCGGCGCGGGCGGCGATGATTGTGCCCAGGGCGTCGGCTTCAAGCTCGTAATCCTTGGAATAGCGCCGCGCGCCGACGGTGGCGCCGAAACGCTCGGCGGTGCGCACGGTGTCGGGGGTGCCGCCGGTCAGCGTCGCCAGGCCCCCCAGGATCACCGCGCCGGCGGTGGCGTTCTGGCGCTGGCGGGCGATGTGCCCGGCGATGTGGTGCGCCGCCTCGTGCCCCAGGACGAAGGCCAGCTCGTCGGCGTTGT
This sequence comes from Paracoccaceae bacterium, assembly GCA_052031355.1. GTDB lineage: Bacteria > Pseudomonadota > Alphaproteobacteria > Rhodobacterales > Rhodobacteraceae > JBPEXR01. The sequence continues at coordinate 5,802 of JBPEXR010000246.1, read as the reverse complement.
CGGCCTCGACGATCAGGGCGGGGGTGAAGGCGATCAGCGGCTGGCCGCTGGAACTGAGGGTCTGGAAGGCATTGGCCGGCTGGCCGGGCCGGTCGTCGATCACGATGCGGAAGTCGCAGTTGGCGGCCGGGGCGCGGCGGCGGCATTCACGCTCGGCCACCGGGGTCACGTCCTCGACCACCTGGACGAACTGGCGCGCGGCGCTTTGCAGCCGGGCCTGGGTCACCGGCGCGACGCGGGGCGCCGGCGCGGGGGCCGGGCGCGCGGTGCCGGGGGCGGGGCCGCCGGGTCCGACGGGGCCCGGCGCGGGCAGGGTCGTCACGGTGCAGCCCGCAAGGGCGAAGGCGAGGGTACACAGGGCGGCGGCCAGGCGGCGCATGGGCATCTCCGTCGTTCGGGGGGCCCGCGGCGGCGGGCCATCGGGCCGATCCTAGCCAGCCGCGCCGGGGCTTGCCACCGCCCCGCGGGCGCCTCGGCGCCGGCTCGCGCAAAGGTGAGACGCGACGCGCCATTCCCAAGCGCGCCGGCGCGGGCTAGGCTGGGGCATGTTTACCATCGAACATGAATTCGACTCGACCGTGGTTACCCTGGTGGACGAGGGCCGCGCCCCGCTGCAGGAGGACGTGATCGTCAATTCCTTCGAGGAATGCGTCACGGTCGAACAATACGATCCGCGCAGCGACAGCGTGCAGCGGATCACCCTGTCGATCACCCAGATGCGGGACCTCGCCGCGGCGATCGAGCTGCCCGAGGGCGTCTATTCCCGCCGCCGCGACGCGGACGAATAGCCCGCCACCGGCGCACGCGCCAAACAAAAGGGCGGCCCCGCGCGGCGCCGCCCCTGGTCTGCACAGCTGCCCGCCGGATCAGTCGCGCAGCAGCTCGTTGATCCCGGTCTTGGAGCGGGTCTTTTCGTCCACGCGCTTGACGATCACCGCGCAGTAGAGGTTCACGCCCCCGCTCGACGGCATCGAGCCCGAGACCACGACGGAATAGGGCGGCACCTCGCCGTAGAAGACCTCGCCGGTTTCGCGGTCGACGATCTTGGTCGACTGGCCCAGGTAGACGCCCATGCCCAGCACCGAGCCCTCGCGCACGATCACGCCCTCGACGACCTCGGAGCGGGCGCCGATGAAGCAGTTGTCCTCGATGATCGTGGGGCCGGCCTGCATCGGCTCCAGCACGCCGCCGATGCCGACGCCGCCCGACAGGTGCACGCCCTTGCCGATCTGCGCGCAGGAGCCGACCGTGGCCCAGGTGTCGACCATCGTGCCCTCGTCCACGTAGGCGCCAAGGTTCACGAAGGAGGGCATCAGCACCACGCCCTTGCCGATGAAGGCCGACTTGCGCACGACGCAGTTGGGCACGGCGCGGAAGCCGGCGGACTTCCATTCCGCCTCGCCCCAGCCGAAGAACTTGCTGTCGACCTTGTCCCACCAGCCGCCGCCCTGCGGGCCGCCCGACTGCACTTCCATGTCCTTGATGCGGAAGCCCAGCAGCACCGCCTTCTTGGCCCATTGGTTGACCTTCCAGTCGCCGTTCGACTGCCGTTCGGCGACGCGCAGCTTGCCGCTGTCGAGGGCGTCGAGCGTCGCCTCGATCGCCTCGCGCGTCTCGCCGCCGGTCTGCGGCGTGATCGTGTCGCGGGCGTCCCATGCAGCTTCGATGGCCTGTTCCAGTTGCGCGTTCGACATCTCGTCCTCCGGCTTGGCGTGTTGAGCGTTTCCCCGGCTATAAGGCCCCGGTCCCTATTGCGCCAGAGGATCGGGGCTAAGATTTCCCCCGCAAAGCAGCACCGCGACCCGTTCGCCCGCCGCGGGGACATAGGCGCCGCTCAAAAGCGCGGCGAGGGCGGTGGCGCTGGCCGGCTCCACCAGCAGGCGGTGGGCGCGCCACAGGCGGTCTTGCGCGGCAGCGATGGCGGCATCGTCCACGGTGACGACGCGGGTGTCCTGCGCCTGCGCCAGATCGAAGCAGATCTGCCCGATGCGGCGCGCGCCCAGGGCGTTGGCGGCGATGCCGGACACCTCCACGTCCACCGGCGCACCGGCCTTGCGCGCCTCCGCCAGTGTCGGGGCGCGTTCAGGCTCTACCGCGACGACGCGGCGCCGCCCGGCCAACCAGCCCAGCGCCCCGGCGATCAGCCCGCCGCCGCCCACGGCGATCAGCACGGTGTCGGCCTGCAGGCCCTGCGCCTCCCATTCGCGCATCACGGTGCCCTGCCCGGCCACGGTGGCGGGGGCGTCGTAGGCGTGGATCTGCATCGCCCCCGTCTGCTGCTCGTAGGCGCGGGCGGCCTCGGCGGCCTGGGCATAGGCGCCCTCGGTCACCTCCAGCGCGGCGCCGGTCCCCTCGATCAGCGCGATCTTGGCGGGGCCGGCCATGCGCGGCACGAAGATGCGCGCCGCGTGCCCCAGCCGGCGGGCGGCATAGGCAACCGCCGCACCGTGATTGCCGCCCGAGGCCGCAACGATCCCCGCGGCCGGCACCGCGCCGCCCAGAAGCGTGTTGAACGCCCCGCGCGCCTTGAAAGAGCCGGTATGCTGCAGGTGTTCGAGCTTCAGCTCGATCTCGCCGCCCTCCCACAGCGCGGCGCTGCGCATCACCGGGGTTTGCTGGACGTGGCCGGCGATGCGCGTCGCGGCCTCCTCGATCTTCGCCTGCCAGGTCATGCGCGCCTCTTGCTGGAAATGCCGCGGCGCAGCCTATACTCAGGTCTGGCAAGCGCAAGCGAGAGGACAGGCATGGCCGAGGAAAGAGAGAGCCCGTTTCGCGACGCGGGGACCGACCGCTCCACCATGCAGGAGGTGCCGGACACGCCGCAGACACGGGCGCCCGCCTACCGGCTGGCCTTCGCGGACGACGACTTCCTGTGCCGCAAGGAGCTGCGGCCCGTGCGCCTGCAGCTGGAGTTGCTGAAGCCCGAGATGGTTCTGGACGAGCGCGGCGTGGAATCGACCGTGGTCCTGTTCGGCGGCGCCCGCATCCCCGAGCCGGCGCGCAAGTCGAAGGCGCGCACCAAGACGCTGGCGGACCTGTCGCGCTTCTACGACGAGGCGCGCAAGTTCGCCCGGCTGATGACCCAGAAATCGCTGGAAAGCTACGGGCGCGAGAACGTCATCGTCACCGGCGGCGGGCCGGGGGTGATGGAGGCGGGCAACCGCGGCGCGGCGGATGCGGGCGGCGCCTCGATCGGGCTGAACATCGTGCTGCCGCACGAGCAGGCGCCGAACGAATACGTCACCCCCGACCTGTGCTTCAACTTCCACTACTTCGCCATCCGCAAGATGCATTTCCTGATGCGCGCGCGGGCGATCTGCGTCTTCCCCGGCGGCTTCGGCACGCTGGACGAAACCTTCGAGACGCTGACGCTGATCCAGACGGGCCGGATGCGGCGGGTGCCCTTCCTGCTGTTCGGCCGCAAGTTCTGGGAGAAGATCATCAATTGGAAGGCGCTGGCCGAGGCCGGGACCATCTCGGAAGAGGATCTCGACCTCTTCCGCTTCGTGGAGACCGCCGAGGAGGCGATCGAGCTGATCGAGAACTGGCCGCTGGACGAATCGCGCCGCGACCACGTGCCCGGGCGCCCGGACGCCGGTTGACGCAGGGCGCCGCGCCGCGCGTCAGCCGGCCTTGCGGATCTCCGAGGCGAGTTTCAGCACCTCGCCGCCGTCCTCCTGCTTGATCAGGTAGGCCGGGTTGTCGGTGCTGCCGTGGCGGGTGATGTCCGAGCCCTTGATGGTGCGGGTCACCTCCTCGGTGAACTTGCGGTCGATCTTGCCTTCCGCGGTGCTGTCGCCCCAGTCCCATTCCACGCGGGTGCCGTGGGTGTAATCCTTGCTCATCTGCGCTTCCTTCCTTGGTTGCGGCCCGGGGCATGGGGTGCCCCGCCGTGTCACGCCGGGTCGTGCACCGGGTCCTGCGCCGCCGTGTGGCGCGCCACTTCGGCCAGTTGTCCGCGGGCCTCGCGCGCGGCGCGGGCGGCGGCGACGAGGGCGCGGAACAGCATCTGCTGGCGGTGGGCGTAGAACAGGTGCTCGGGGTGCCATTGCACGCCGATCGCGAAGGGATCGCGCGTACGCTCGATCGCCTGCACCATGCCGCCCGGGTCGCGCGCCGCCACCCGCAGGCCGGTGCCCAGCCGGTCCACCGCCTGGCTGTGCAGCGCGTTGACCCGCAGCGGCGCGCCGCCCAGCAGACCGTGAAGCCGGGTGCCGGGGGTCACCAGCACGTCCTTGCGCGGCAGGATCGTGCGCACCTTTTGGCTGTCCGCGTAATGCCCGTAGGCATCCTGGTGCAGCGTGCCGCCCAGCGCGACGTTCAGCATCTGGCTGCCGCGGCAGATGCCCAGGATCGGCGTGTTGCTGGCGTAGGCTTCCTCCACCAGCCGCCGCTCCAGCGCGTCGCGTTCGGGGGAGAGGCGCGCGGTGGTCACGATCTGCCCGCCGTAAAGGTCGGGCGAGATGTCGTCGCCGCCGCCGATGATGATGCCGTCGACATCCTCGACCTGCGCCTCGCGTCCTGCCCGCCAGCGCCGCGCGCGCCCGCCCGCCATCCAGACGTTGAAGGCGACCAGCGGGAAGATGCGCCAGCCCGAGCGGCGCGAGGTCGTCACCCCGATCAGCGGCCGGCTCATGCCGCGCTGTCCAGCTGGATGGCCCCGGCGCGGGACAGGATCTCGCCGCAGCGCTCGGCCCAGTGGCGGCGCGACAGGGTCAGCGGGCCGTGATCGTCGCGCCAGGCGGCGGCCAGATCCTCCAGCAGCGGGGCGTCGGCGGCGACCGCCTCGACCTGCCGCCAGCGCCGCCATTCGTGGTCCAGCGACCACTCCGCCTCGTCGATCCGGCAATCGGGCAGGCGGAAGTGGAAGGCGGGCCGGGCCGAAACCGCGCCGGGCAGCGCGCCCTCGCAGGCCTCCGGGCAGAGGTGGGCCAGGATCGGCAGCATGTCGAGGCCGCGGTTCCGGCTCGGCGTGTCCTCGAGGTAGAGCGCGGCGAATTCCTCCAGCGAGACCTCCGGCCAGCGGCGGGCGAGGTGGCGGGTGAAGGCCATCGGGTAGGGGTCGGTGAAAGGCAGAAGGCGCCGCGAGTCGTCGATCGGGTCAACGTGGCGCACCCAATCCTCGATCAGCGCGTAGGCGAAGCAGGGGGCGACGACATCCGCCGCGCTGTCCGAGGCGATCTCGACGTTGAGGTGCACCCCGAAGCCCAGAAGCAGGCCCTTGCGGCTGCCCAGCGCGCCGGCCTCGCGCAGGCTGTCGCAGAAATCCTGCAGCGCGATCAGCCCGTCCCGGTCCAGCGGTTCGGTCACGATCTCCACCGGGATCACCTCGCGCCCCAGCGACAGGCCAAGGTCGCGCAGCGCGCTTTGGCGGGTCTTGCGCAGGGCGGTGTCGAGGTAGACCTCGATATCGCCGATGCGGCTCTGTTCCAGCAGAAAACGGCTGTCGTCCTGCCGGATTTCGCCACCGAAGGCGTTCTGCGCCATCTCGGCCACCTGGGATTCCTCCAGCCCGCCCAACTCGATCTCCACGCCAGTACGGCGCGGGGCGCCGTCGGCATTGCGCGGCTGCGGCAAGTCCGGGAAGCGGGTCATCGGGGCGGGCACCTCTTGCAGGATGTGCTGGGCCAACGCCCCGGCCGGGGGGCGGTTCCCGGCGCGGCCTGCGCGGCCACGCCCGAGGCGCGCCCTGAAACGCCGGCGGGGGGGGGGGGGGGGGGGGGGGGGGGGGGGGGGGGGGGGGGGGGGGGGGGGGGGGGGGGGGGGGGGGGGGGGGGGGGGGGGGGGGGGGGGGGGGGGGGG
>JBPEXR010000245.1:0-7986 GCA_052031355.1 Paracoccaceae bacterium | reverse complement strand
GCCCCTATCTGCCCAGCCATGCGCCCGCCGGCGCGGCAATCAGCGAGGGACAGACCATGGCCGATATCCTGATCATCTCAACCGCCCACGACAGGCTGGGCGATACGGGCAACAAGACCGGAGTCTGGTTCGAGGAACTGGCCAAGCCCTATTTCTGCTTCCGCGACGCGGGCCATGCGGTCACCCTGGCCACGCTGGAGGGCCGCGAGATCCCGATCGACCCCAATTCCGACCTGCGCGGCGACGACGCGCCCGAGGCCGTCACCCGGTTCCGCGAGGACGGCGACGCGATGGAGCGGCTGAAGTCCCCCACCCGCCTTGCCGACCACGCGCCCGAGGATTTCGACGCGATCTTCATCCCCGGCGGCCACGGCGCCATGTGGGACCTGGCCGACAGCGACCAGCTGGCCGAACACCTGGGCAAGGCCTGGGCGGCGGGCAAGATCCTGGCCTCGGTCTGCCACGGGCCTGCGGCTTTCGTGAACCTGCGCGAAAGCGACGGCCGCCCGGTCGTCGACGGGCGCAAGCTGACCGCCTTCAGCGACAGCGAGGAGGAGGCCGCCGGCCTGACCGACGCGGTGCCCTTCTTGCTGGAATCCCGGCTTCGGGACCTGGGCGCGCGCTTCGAGGCGGGGGAGGACTGGAAGCCAAAGGCGGTGGCGCACGGCCGGCTGGTGACCGGGCAGAACCCGGCCTCCTCCGGTTCCGCCGCGGACCTGGTTCTGGGCATGCTCTAGGCCCTGCCCCCTGGCCCCGGCTCAGCCGCGCCGGGGCACGCCGGGCAGCACGCAGAGCATCTCGTAAAGCAGGTTCGCCGCCACCAGCGCGGTGTTGCCCGAAGGGTCGTAGGGGGGCGACACCTCCACAAGGTCGCAACCCACCAGGTTCAGACCGGCGCAGCCGCGCACGATCTCCAGCCCCTGCCAGATCGTCAGCCCGCCCGGCTCCACCGTGCCGGTGCCGGGGGCGAAGGCGGGGTCGAGGCTGTCGATGTCGAAGCTGAGGTAGCAGGGCGCATCGCCGATCTGTGCGCGCACCTCTTCCATCAGCGGCACCAGCGAGCGGTGCCAGCACGCCTCTGCCTGCACGACGCGCCAGCCCTTCTCGCGCCCCCAGTCAAAATCCGACGGCGCATAGCCGGTGCCGCGCAGGCCGATCTGCACCACCTTGTCGTTCTGCAGGCAGCCCTCCTCCCAGGCGCGGCGGAAGGGGCAGCCGTGGGCGACCTTCTCGCCGAACATCTCGTCGTTGATGTCGGCATGGGCGTCAACGTGGATCAGCGCCACCGGCCCGTGACGGTCGCGCATGGCGCGCAGGATCGGCCAGGTCAGCGTGTGATCGCCCCCCAGCGTCAGCGGAATCGCCCCGGCGCGCAGGATGCCGGCGTGATGCGCGGCGATGATCTCGACCGATTTCTTCAAATCGAAGGTGTTGATCGGCACGTCGCCCACGTCGGCCACCTGCAGATGGTCGAAGGGCGCGGCGCCCGTGGCCATGTTGTAGGGTCGCAGCATCCGGCTTTCGTCGCGGATCTGCCGCGGGCCCAGGCGGGTGCCGGGGCGGTTCGAGGTGCCGATGTCCATCGGCACGCCCACGAAACAGGCGTCGAGCCCCTGCGCATCCGCCTGCGCGGGCAGGCGCATCATCGTGGCCGGGCCGCCGAAACGCGGCATCTCGTTGCCCCCGAGGGGCTGGTTCCTGGTGGTGGTCATCGGGGCCTCGGTCGGATCAAAGCTGCGGTTCGGCGGGGGCGGCGCCGTTGCGCGGCGGCGTCTCGATCAACGTCGCCAGCTGGCGCATCCGCAGGCCGACGCGGTCGCGCAGGGCGCGCAGGCTCATCGCCTCGTCGGTGACGAACTCGATGAAGGCCTGGTTCAGGTCGTTGAAGATCATCGCGCCGATGGGCGCCGGGTCGATCTCGGCCCGCACCTCGCCGCGGGTCTGCAGCGCGGCCACCAGGTCGATCACCTGGTCGGACAGGCGCGCGTCCAGCGCCCGGTAGCGGCGCCCGTTCGGCGTGTTCGGCGCCTCGATCGCCAGCGCCATGGCCGAGCGCCACATCTCCTTGCTGAGGTAGTGCAGCGAATGGTCGTAATAGGTGTAGATCAGCTTGTTGATCGCGCGCCCGACACCGCGCGGCGGCTTGGCGACGATCTGCGCGCCGGCCTCCAGCACCTCCTCGACCTCCATGGCGACCACGGCCACCAGGATGTCGCCCTTGGTGCTGTAGTAATTGTAGACCGTCCCGACCGAGACGCCGGCCTCCTCGGCCAGGTCTTCGATCCGCACGGCGCGGAAGCCATGCTCGCGGAACTGCGACACCGCCGCCTGCAGAATGCGGCGATCGCGGTCGGCCTTCTGCCTTTGCCTGAGCCCTGTCATCTCCCCCCTCCGCGCCCCGGTCGCGCGCAAACCGCGCGCCTCGCCTCCAGCGCCTCGCCCCGCCCGCCGGGTGACGCCGGGGCAGAAACATGTTGACCGGAAATGTGAATAGGCTCAACTTTTTTCATAAAACGAAGCCGTATCCAGCGGCCGCACCTCAACCCAACGGGAGAATGCCATGACACAGACGTGCAAGATACGGCTTCTGGCCGGCGTCAGCCTTGCCCTGCCCCTGGGGGCGATCCAGGCGCAGGCGGCGGAAGAGCTGAACGCCCTCGTCTGGTGCGATCACACCGACCCGGCGCTGATCGAGCCCTTCGAGACGGCGCATGACGTGCGGGTGAACCTGCGCGAATACGAGGGCACCGGCGCCGCGCTTGCGCTGCTGGAGCAATCGCGCCCCGGCGATTGGGACGTTCTGGTGATCGACGGCATCGATGTCTTCCGCGCGGTGGACGCGGGCCTGCTGGCGCCCCTGCCCGAAGCGGAGCTCCCCACTGCGGATTTCTTTCCCGAAGTGGTCATGGCCGAGAACAACAGCCGCGACGGCACCACCTACGCGGTGACGGAAAAGTTCGGTTACAACACGATCTCCTACAACGCCGACAAGGTCGAAGCGGCGGACATGGAGGACCTGGGCAAGGTCTGGTCCGAGGCTTACGACGGCCGGCTGGCGATCTACGATTACTACCTGCCCGTCATGGGCCTTGCCGCCATCGCCCAGGGGCTGGAGACGGCGAAGCTGGACGCCCAGGGGCTGGAGGCGATCAAGCCGGTGCTGGGCGAGATGAAGTCGCGCGCGGCCTCGGTCGCCGGCGTGGTGGCGGCGCAGACGGCGCTGGCCACGGGCGAGGTGGACATCGTCGTGGGCGGCGGCGAATGGCTGACGGCGGTCCTGTCCGAAGAACAGCCCAACCTGACCTGGACGGTGCCCAAGCAGGGCGCGGTGCGCTGGTCGCAGTCCATCGGCATCCTGGCCGACAGCGAGAAGCAGGAACTGGCGCTGGAGTTCGTCAAGTACATCACCAGCCCCGAGGGGCAGGCCAAGCTGGCGACATCCTCGTGCTTCTGGGGGATGCCGGCCAACGCCAAGGCGGGCGAACACCTGAGCGATGCGCAAAAGGCCGCGCTGCGCTGGGATTCGCAGCCCGACTACATCGCCCGCACGCAGCTTTACCCGGCCCCGGACGAGGCGCTTGACGCGCAGATGCAGGACGTCTGGCTGGACATGCTGCAACAGTGACGCCCGCGGCCGCCCGCGCCGAGACCCTGCGGGGCTGGGGCTTCCTGGCCCCGGCCCTTCTGTGGACGCTGGCTTTCTTCGTGCTGCCCTTCGCGGTCATGGGCGCGATGAGCCTGGCCACCCTCGACGGGCGGACGCTGATCTGGGGCCTGTCGGCCGAGAATTACGCCCAGATCGCGCAGAAGGCCTACCTGGCGCGGGCGGTGGTCGTCTCGCTGGAGGTCAGCCTGACGGTGACGGCCATCTCGGTGCTGCTGGCCTACCCGCTGGCCTGGATCATCGCCTTCCGCGTGCCGCCGCGCTGGCAGCGGCTGGCGCTGCTGCTGGCGGTGCTGCCGTTCTGGACATCCTATGTCGTGCGTTCCTACGCCTGGTTGCTGATCCTGGCGCGCGAGGGGGTGGTGAACCAGGCGCTGATGGGGCTGGGGATCATCGCCGAGCCGCTGACGCTGGCGAACACGCGCATCGCCACGGTGACCGGCTTCGTGCATTTCTTCGTCATGCTGCTGACGCTGACGATCTACGCCAACCTGGTGCAGCTCTCGCCCAACTACCGCCGCGCCGCGATGGACCTGGGCGCCAGTGCCTTCCAGACCTTCCGGCACGTGATCCTGCCGCTGACGCTGCCCGGCATCGTCACCGGCGCCTTCCTGACCTTCGTTCTGTGCATCGGCGACTACGTCACCCCCCAGATCCTGGGCGGCAACAACGAGTTGACGGTGCCGCAGGTCATCATGGTGCAACTGGGTCGGCGCGCGGATTTCCCGCTGGCCTCGGCGCTGGCCGTGGTGCTGATGGGCCTGGTGACGCTGGCCTATCTCGCCTGCGCCCGCTGGCTGCGGCTGGACCGGCTGTGATGCGCGGCCTCGCCTGGCTCTACCTCGCCGTCGCCTTCCTCTTCATCTACCTGCCGGTGGGGGTGCTGGCGCTTTTCTCCTTCCAGGGGGGGACGCTGCCGGTGCCACCCTTCAACGGGCCCTCGCTGCGCTGGTACGCCGAGGTGCTGGGCGACCGCGACCTGACCGAGGCGCTGCGCCATTCGCTGCTGGTGGCGCTGGCCTCGGGCGCGGTGGCGGTGGCGCTGGGCTTCGGCGCGGCCTACGCGCTGGCGCGCCACGTCCTGCCGGGCGCGGCGCTGCTGCGCGGGCTGCTGATCGCCCCGCTGACGGTCAGCTACCTGATCGTCGGGCTGGGGCTGCTGATCGTGCTGCAGCGCGCCGGGATGGGGCTGTCGCTCTGGACCGTGGGACTGGGGCACGTGGTCATCAACCTGCCGCTCGCCTTCGCGATCATCTACGCCTCGATGGGGGCGCAGCAGCAGGGCGCCGAACGGGCGGCGCGCGACCTGGGCGCGCGCGAGCACCAGGTGGTGCTGCTGGTCACCGTGCCGATGCTGGCCCCGGCGATCCTGGCCGCCTACTTCCTGTCGGTGACGCTCAGCTGGGACGAGTTCATCATCGCGTTCCTTCTGTCGCGCTTCGACGTCACCCTGCCGGTGGAGATTTTCTCGCTGCTGCGCTCGGGCCTCTCGCCGCGGCTGAACGCGGTGGGCAGCTTCGTCTTCCTGGTGTCGGTGGCGGCCGTCATCCTGTTTGAAATCCTGATCTTCCGGAGGCGCCGTTGACCGCTGACGTGACCCTTGCCGGCATCGACCACTGGTTTGGCGCCTACCATGCCCTGCGCGGGGTGGACCTGCAGATCGGCGCCGGGGAATACCTTGCGCTGCTGGGGCCTTCGGGCTGCGGGAAGACCACGCTGCTGTCGGTGCTGGGCGGCTTTCTGCACCCGGACAAGGGGCGCGTCAGCCTGGGCGGGCGCGACATCACCGCCCTGCCCGCCGCCAGGCGGCCCACCGCCACGGTCTTCCAGGACTACGCGCTTTTCCCGCACATGAGCCTGCGCGACAACGTCGCCTTCGGGCTGCGCATGGCCGGCATGGGCCGCGCCCGGCGTCACGCCCGGGCCGAGGAGATGCTCGCCCTTGTCGGGCTGGAGGCCGCCGCCGCCAAGCGGCCGCACGCCCTCTCGGGCGGGCAGCGCCAGCGGGTGGCCCTGGCGCGGGCGCTGGCCGTCTCGCCCGAGGTGCTGCTGCTGGACGAGCCGCTGGGCGCGCTGGACCTCAAGCTGCGCCGCGCCATGCAGGACGAGTTGAAGGACATCCAGCGCAAGGTGGGCACCACCTTCGTGCATGTCACCCACGACCAGGAAGAGGCGATGGCCATCGCCGACCGCATCGTGGTGATGAACGCCGGCCGGATCGAGGATGACGGCCCGCCGGAGCGTGTCTACCGCGCCCCGCGCAGCCTGTTCGCCGCCGGCTTCATGGGCGAGATGAACCGCATCCCCGCCGCCCAGGGCAGCCGCGGGATCGAGACGCCGCTGGGACGGCTGGGCCTGCCGGGCGCGGCGGGCGTCGGCGCGACCCTCTGCATCCGCCCCGAGGCGATCCGCACCGGCCCGCCGTCGCCGGAGGGGCTGGACCTGGGCCCGGCGCGGGTGCGCGACGCGGCCTTCTTCGGCACGCACTGCCGCGCGCATCTCTCGCCCGAGGCGGCGCCGGAGCTTTCACTGGTGGCCCACCTGCCGCCCGATGCCCGCCCCCAGCCCGGCGCCCGGCTGGCGCTCTGGGTCGCGCCCGAGGCCGTCCTGCTGTTCGCGGGGGACTAGGCGATGCAGCGCGCCGCCCCGCAGGACTGGTACCGCACCCGCCGCCTGGCGGACGATGTGACCCTGATCGACGAGCCCTTCATCCAGCCCTTCTACCGCTGCAACTGCTGGCACGTGCGCGGGCGCGACCGCGACATGCTTGTCGACAGCGGCATGGGCGTGGTCAGCCTGCGCCGCTGGGTGCCGCTGGTCACCGAGCGGGCGCTGACGGCCGTGGCCAGCCACACGCATTTCGACCACATCGGCTGCCATCACGAGTTCGAGGACCGCGCCGTGCACCGCGCCGAGGCGCAGATCCTCGCCGCCCCGGGGCGGCGCGCCACGCTGGCCGATCCCTATGTCACCGACGCGATCTTCGACCGCCTGCCGCCCGCGCCCTACGATTCGGACCGCTACGAGGTGGCGCCGGCCCCCGCCACGCGGCTGCTGGAGGACGGCGACGTGATCGACCTGGGCGACCGGCACTTCGAGGTGATCCACACGCCCGGCCATTCGCCCGGCGGCATCGCCCTGTGGGAGGCGGCGACGCAGACGCTGTTCTCGGGCGACATCGTCTACGACGGCCCGCTGATCGAGGATACCTACCATGCCGACGCGGCGGACTACGAAGCCTCCATGCGGCGGCTTCTGCGTCTGCCGGTGCGCACCGTGCACGGCGGGCATTTCCCCAGCTACGACGGCGCCCGCCACCGCGAGATCATCGAAGCCTGGCTGCGCGCCCGGGGCGACTGACGCCGGGCGCGCGTTGCGGGCCACGGCAAGCCCCGCCGCTTGATCTGGCCCTACGCGATGGTCCATTCTGGCCCTATCGCCCCGGGGCCCGCGCTGGCCTTATGTGGCAGGACATCACGGCGCCCGCAGGCGCCCGAGGCAAGGAGGCTTCCCCATGGACGGCGGTATCCGCGACAATGACATCTCCCGCGTGGTCGAGGCCGACCGCGCCCACGTCTGGCACCACCTGGTGCAGCACAAACCCTTCGAGACCGGCGAGCCGCGGGTCATCATCGAAGGCAAGGGCATGCGGGTCTGGGACCAGAACGGCAAGGAACATCTCGACGGCGTCTCCGGCGGGGTCTGGACCGTCAACGTCGGCTACGGGCGCGAAAGCATCGCCGACGCGGTGCGCGAGCAGCTGGTGAAGATGAACTACTTCGCGGGGGCGGCCGGCAGCGTGCCGGGCGCGCTGTTCGCGGAGAAGCTGATCTCCAAGATGCCGGGGCTGACCCGCGTCTACTACTGCAACTCCGGCTCGGAGGCGAACGAGAAGGCCTTCAAGATGGTCCGCCAGATCGCGCACAAGCGCTACGGCGGCAAGAAGCACAAGATCCTTTACCGCGACCGCGACTACCACGGCACCACCATCGGCTGCCTCTCCGCGGGCGGGCAGGACGAGCGCAACGCGCAATACGGCCCCTTCGCGCCGGGCTTCGTGCGGGTGCCCCATTGCCTGGAATACCGCGCCTTCGAGCAGGAGGGCGCCCCGCAGGAGAACTACGGCGAATGGGCCGCCGATCAGATCGAGAAGGTGATCCTGGCGGAGGGGCCGGACACCGTGGGCGCGCTATGCCTGGAGCCGGTGACCGCCGGCGGCGGCGTCATCACCCCGCCCGAGGGCTACTGGCCCCGCGTTCAGGAGATCTGCCGCAAGTACGACATCCTGCTGCACATCGACGAGGTGGTCTGCGGCGTCGGGC
>JBPEXR010000244.1:0-2414 GCA_052031355.1 Paracoccaceae bacterium | reverse complement strand
GGACCTGATGCAGCGTCTGACCGAAGTGCACGAGATGATCGAGGGGTTCTTCGCCCCCGGCGAGGCGGCCGCGCCCCCCGGCAACGGGACGGATGACGCAGCCCGCGAGGCGCCAGCCGAGGAGCCCGCCGAAGACTTCGCCGAGAGCCGCGAGGCGGAGGAGGTGATGGCCCGCTGGCCCGGCTATGCCGCGCTGCGCTCGGAGCGGGCGACGAGCATCTTCAACCGCCTGCGGCCGGAGATCCTTTCCAAGCTCGCCGCCAGCGGCCGCCCGGAGGAGGCGCTGCTGGCCTTCGATGCCTTCCTCGCCGGGCTGCCGGCGGGGGTGCAGCTGTTCGCGCTGTTCGAGGCGAACCCGCAGCTGATCGACCTGCTGGTCGATATCGTCGGCACCGCCCCGGCGCTGGGGCGGCACCTGTCGCGCAACCCCGGCGTTTTCGACGCGGTGATCGGCGGCGATTTCTTCGCCCCCTGGCCCGCGCGGGGCTGGCTGGCGCGCGATCTGGCCGCCCAGCTGGGGGCCGAGGGCGATTACGAGCGCAAGCTCGACCGCGCGCGGCGCTGGGGCAAGGAATGGCACTTCCGCATCGGCGTGCACCTGCTGCGCGGCCTGATCGACGCCGCCGAGGCCGGGCGGCAGTACCACGATCTGGCGCGCTCCATGCTGCGGGCCCTCTGGCCCGAGGTGGTGGCGCAGTTCGCCCGGCGCCACGGCCCGCCGCCGGGCCGCGGGGCGGTGGTTCTGGGCATGGGCTCGCTGGGGGCAGGGCGGCTGAACGCCACTTCGGACCTGGACCTGATCGTCGTCTACGACGCGGCGGGGCAGGAGCAGTCGGAGGGGCCCAAGCCGCTCTCCGCGCGGGTCTATTACGCGCGGCTGACGCAGGCGCTGGTCACCGCGATGACCGCCCCGATGGCGGAGGGCAAGCTTTACGACGTCGACATGCGCCTGCGCCCCTCCGGCAGCCAGGGTCCGGTGGCAACCTCTTGGGAAAGCTTCCAGAATTACCAACGCGGCGAGGCCTGGATATGGGAGCATATGGCCCTCAGCCGCGGCCGCCCCATGGCCGGAAGCTGGCCGCTGGCCCGCGATATCGAGGCGCTACGCCGCGAAATCCTGCGCCGGCCGCGCGATCCGCGCGACGTGCTGGCCGAGGTCGCGCGGATGCGCCAGCGCGTCGCCGCCGCCAAGCCGCCCGCCGGCCCCTGGGACGTGAAGCTGGGCCCCGGCCGCCTGCTGGAGCTGGAGCTGCTGGCCCAGGCCGGCGCGCTGCTGGCGCAAAGCCCCCGGCGCGAGGTCAGCGCCGGCCTGCGCGGCGCCGTGGCCGCCGGATTGGCGCCCGCGAAGGACGAAGCGGCGCTTCTGGAGGCGCACGAGGCCTTCCGGCAGGTTCAGGTGGCCTCGAAACTGCTCAGCGAGGCGCCGTTGTCGCCCGAGGCGATCGGCCAGGGCGGGCGCGGCTTTCTGCTGCGCGTGACCGGGGCCGAGGGCCTGGAGGATCTGCAGCACCGCCTCACCGGCCATGCCGAGCGGGTGGCTGCGCTGCTGGCGCAGGCCGAGGCGCGCTTCCTCGCCCCCGGCGGCGGGGAGGGCGAGGCGGACGCGGCGCAAGCGAAGGGAGGCGCGGGATGAAAGGCGATGCGGACGATCCCAAGGCCCTGATCCGCGAGGCCTACGCCATCGAGGAGATCGGCGAGGCCGCATGCCGCACGATCTTCCTCGACTGGGCGCTGTCGCTGCCCGAGGGCGCCGAGCCGTCCGAGGTCGCCCACCGCCTGCACGACCGCTACGCCTCCGGCGCGCCCGACCACCCGATGACCGCGGTTCTGGCCGAAGCCCGCCAGCGCATCACCGCCCCCCGCCGCCGCGGCGGCTGGCGCGCGCGGGTTCGAAATTAGGGGGCAGGGGCTGGGCAGGCGAGCCGCACGGCGATTGAACCGCCATTCGGGCGGCCATTCCCGGTGGCGTGCTGCTCTCTCCGCCCGCCCCACGGAATCTATGTTGATCCGTCAGCCAGTTGAACCAGCTGGGAAACGCACCGGCACAGCGGTTTCACCGTTGTAGACGCCGCGAGTTGCGAGCACCTATCGTGCGCTTTGAGCAGGAACAAGACGCCCCGAAGCTTCTGCCACGTCGCGCTTCCGCTGTTCAGTGAACGTGCGCGCCAGCGACAAATTCCGGCCGGGTCACCACTGCCTGATAATCTTCCGTGCTCGGGCAGGAACCACCAACGCGAGGCGAGTTGAGCAAGCGTCACTACTCACTCAAATTCCGGGAGATGCGGGTGGCGGGTGGACCTCGCCACACCGGCGTGCGCCGCGAGGACACCAGCACGCGGCAGAAACAGCCCACTACCCTCGCGGCAACTTCGCCGCCTCACGCGCCAGCGCCTCGATCCCGTCCCAGTCGCCCG
>JBPEXR010000243.1:0-7607 GCA_052031355.1 Paracoccaceae bacterium | reverse complement strand
AGCTTGCCGTCACGCTCGGTCACGGTGAACGGATCGGTGGACCAGTCCTGCCCGTCGATGGGCACCACGTCCGTGTGGCCCGACAGCACGACGCCGCCCTCCTCCATCGGTCCGACGTGGGCGAAAAGCGCGGCCTTCTGGCCGGTCTCGTCGGGGACGCGGTGGCTGTCGATGCCGTGGGCAGCGAGATACTCCTCCACCCAGGCGACGAGGTCGAGGTTGCTGTCGCGGCTGACGGTCGGGAAGGAAACGAGCGCGTCGAGGATCGCGCGCGCGCTAAGACGCTCGGCCATGGGATTCTCCGGCGGTTGGGCGGCCTAGTAGCCGCTGTCGGTGGTCAGCACGAAATGCCCGGGCTCCACCTCGCGGTACTGCGACGGCTCGGGGGTGTAGTCCAGCGGATGGATCGGCGAAGGGATCGGCTTGAAGTTCAGATCCTTCTCGGTCTTGCGGCGGCGCGGATCGGCGATCGGCACGGCCTTCATCAGCGCCTGCGTATAGGGGTGCTGCGGGTTCTCGAAGACGCGGCGGCGCGAGCCCAGCTCGACGATGCGGCCCAGGTACATGACGCCGACGTCATGGCTGACCCGCTCGACCACCGCCATGTCGTGGCTGATGAAGAGGTAGCTCAGCCCCAGCTCGGCCTGCAGCTCCAGCATCAGGTTCAGCACCTGCGCCTGGACCGAGACGTCCAGCGCGCTGACCGCCTCGTCTGCGACGATCAGCTTGGGGTTCAGCGCCAGCGCCCGGGCGATGGCGACCCGCTGGCGCTGGCCGCCCGACAGCTCGTGCGGGTAGCGGCGCATGAAGCTGCGCGGCAGGTGCACCCGGTCGAACAGCATCTCCACGCGCTTGGTCAGCTCGGCCCCCTTCACGGTGCCGTAGTTCCACATCGGCTCGGCCACCTGGTCCGACAGCTGCATCTGCGGGTTCAGCGAGGCGAAGGGGTCCTGGAAGACCATCTGCATGTCGAGACGCGCCCGGCGCAGCCCGCGCGGGTCCAGCGCCATGATGTCCTTGCCGTCGAGGTTCACCTCGCCCGACAGCGGCTCCACCAGGCGCAGGATCGACCGCCCGGCGGTGGACTTGCCGCAGCCGCTTTCGCCGACAAGGCTCAGCGTGCGGCCCTTGTTCAGCGTGAAGGAGACATCCTCGACCGCGTGGACATTGGCGATGGTGCGGCGGAAGAAGCCGCCGCGCACCGGGAAGCGCGTGGTCAGGTTGCGCACCGTCAGAAGCGGCTCGTCGCTGCCGGCGATGGGGGCGATCTTCTGCGTCTCGTCGCCCAGAAGCTTCATCGGCTCGGGCAAAGCCTTGCCGCGCATCTCGCCCAGCTTGGGCACCGCGGCCAGAAGCGCCTTGGTGTAATCGTGCTTGGGCGCCTCGAAGATCTCCTCGACGGTGCCCTCCTCGACCTTGTTGCCGCGGAACATGACGACGACGCGGTCGGCCATTTGCGCCACGACGGCCATGTCGTGGGTGATGAACAGCACCGCGGTGCCGGTCTGGCGCTTGAGACGGTCCATCAGGGCCAGGATCTCGGCCTGGATGGTGACGTCCAGCGCGGTCGTCGGCTCGTCCGCGATCAGCAGGCGCGGCTCGCAAGCCAGCGCCATGGCGATGACCACGCGCTGGCGCATGCCGCCCGACAGCTCGTGCGGGTATTGCTGCAGGCGCCGCTCGGGCTCGGGGATGCGCACCTCGCGCAAGAGTTCCAGCGCCCGGGCGCGGGCGGCCTCGGCGCTCATGTTCTTGTGCAGGCGCAGGCCCTCGGTCAGCTGGCGGCCCACGGTGAAGACCGGGTTCAGCGCGGTCATCGGCTCCTGGAAGATCATGCCGATCTCGTTGCCGCGGATGGTGCGCATCAGCGACTGGTCGGCCTTGGCAAGGTCCACTTCCTCGCCCGTCTTGCGATCGAAGATCAGCCGCCCGCCGGCGATGTTGCCGCCGCCGAATTCCACCAGCCGCATCAGCGACAGCGAGGAGACGGACTTGCCCGACCCGCTTTCGCCCACCACGCAGACCGTCTCGCCCGGGTTGATGGCGAAGGAGACATCCTCGACGCCGGTCACGCGGCCGTCCTTGGTCTCGAACTCCACCCGAAGGTTCTGAATTTCCGCGATAGGTCCGTCCAGCATTGCGCCCCCCTGTTGGTGGGCCGAACGCTATGCCGGGCGGGCGGCGCCGTCAAACCCCTTCGCGGGGGCCAGCCAAATGAACCTAGGGCGAAGCGACGGCAAGGCTTGCATTTTTTCCGAATCCTGTTTCGATAGCCGCATTCGTGGGGGGGACCCGCGGCCAAAATGATCCGTGTTTCGCACGGACCAGACGCGACGAATTCGTGTCCAACAAGGAGATTGAAATGACGTTGAAGACCCTTTTGATGGGGGCTGTGGCATCGTTTGCCCTGGCGCCCGCCGCCATGGCCGAGCGCGGCTCGGACGGTGAAGTGAAGATCATCTACTGGCAGGCGCCCTCGATCATGAACCCCTACCTCTCGGGGGGCACGAAGGACCTTGAAGCCGCCAGCCTGGTGATCGAGCCGCTGGCGCGCTACGACCAGGACGGCAACATGGTGCCCTGGCTGGCCCAGGAAGTGCCGACGGTCGAGAACGGCGGCGTGTCCGAGGACCTCAAGTCCATCACCTGGAAGCTGAAAGAGGGCCTGAAGTGGTCCGACGGCTCGCCGGTGACGTCCGAGGACGTGAAGTTCACCTGGGAGTATTGCACCGCCGAGGGCGGCGGCTGCGCCCAGATCGAGAAGTACGGCAACGTGGAATCGGTCGAGACCCCGGACGAGCTGACCGTGGTGGTCAACTTCGACGAGGCCAAGCCCTTCCCCTACGGCCCCTTCGTTGGCGCGCAGGCCCCGATCATCCAGAAGGCCCAGTTCCAGGACTGCCTCGGCCCCAAGGCGCCCGAGTGCACCGAGGCCAACTTCAACCCGATCGGCACCGGCCCCTTCCGCGTCACCGACTTCCGTCCGAACGACGTGATCCAGCTGGAAGCCAACCCCAACTACCGCGACCCGAACAAGCCGGCCTTCGCCACGGTCACCTTCAAGGGTGGCGGCGATGCCACCGCGGCGGGCCGTTCGGTGCTTGAGACGGGCGAGTTCGACTATGCCTGGAACCTGCAGCTGGCCCCCGAGGTGCTGCAGAACATGCAGGCCGCCGGCAAGGGCGAGGTCGTCTCCGGCTTCGGCACGCTGGTCGAGCGGATCATGGTCAACCAGACCGACCCCTCGGCCGAGCACGGCGACCGCCGCGCCACCGTGGATCACCCGCATCCCTTCCTGACCGACAAGGCCGTTCGCAAGGCGCTGAGCCTGGCGATCGACCGTCCGCTGCTGGTCGAGATCGGCTATGGCGACGCGGGCCGTGTGACCTGCAACGTGCTGCCGGCGCCCGAGATCTACGCCTCGACCGCCAACGACGCCTGCAAGGAGCAGGACATGGAGCAGGCCAAGCAGGTCCTCGAAGAGGCCGGCTGGACCGACAGCAACGGCGACGGCGTGCGCGAGAAGGACGGCGTCGAGCTGCGCCTGCTCTTCCAGACCTCGACCAACGCGGTGCGCCAGGACTTCCAGGCCCTGCTGAAGCAGTGGTGGGAGGAGATCGGCTTCGACGTCGAGCTGCGCAACATCGACGCTTCGGTCTTCTTCGGCGGCGATCCGGGCAGCCCGGACACCTTCCAGAAGTTCTACGCGGACCTCGAGATGTACGCGAACAACTTCGACGGCACGGACCCCGAGGCCTACATGTCCAACTGGTCCTGCGCGCAGATCCCGGCGCCGGAAAACCAGTGGCAGGGCAACAACATGCCGCGCTTCTGCTCGGAAGAGTATGACGCCCTGGTCGCGGAAATGGCCCGTACCGGCGAGCTGGAGAAGCGCGCCGAGCTGGCCAAGAAGATGAACGACATGCTGATGCAGGAATATGTCATCATCCCGCTTGTCGACCGCGGCCGCGTCTCGGCCCGTTCGAACACGCTGGGCGGTGTCGTTCTGAACACCTGGGACAGCGAGCTTTGGAACGCGGCCGACTGGCACCGGACCGAGTAATCGCACCACAGCGGCAGGCCCCGGCGCGTCCGGGGCCTGCTTGCGCTTGACCGTCCGCCTTCCCCGGCCTAACCCCGGCACGCGCGGCCCGGGCATCCGTCCACCCCCGCGTTCTCGCCACGGCCCCGGGCCCGGCCGTCCCGGCCCTGCCCGCCAAGCCGGACGTTACCTGCAAAGGGACCGCTCATGCTGACCTACACCATCCGCCGGCTGGTGCTGTCGATCCCGACACTTCTGTTCATTTCCTTCGTCATCTTCATGCTGCTGGAGCTTGCCCCCGGCGATCCCATGGCGCAGGTGCCCCTGACGGTGCCGCCCGAGGTGAAGCAGCAGATGCGCGAGGCGCTGGGCCTGGACCAGCCGTCGCACATCCGCTTCGGCAAGTGGATGTGGCAGTTCTTCGTCGTC
The DNA here is from genome assembly GCA_052031355.1 of Paracoccaceae bacterium. Lineage (GTDB taxonomy): Bacteria > Pseudomonadota > Alphaproteobacteria > Rhodobacterales > Rhodobacteraceae > JBPEXR01. The sequence goes on along the minus strand of JBPEXR010000243.1, from coordinate 3,136 downwards.
GAGCCGATGCATTTCGTTGACGCCGTCTTCGGCACCTCGCTGGGCGCCGGCGAGCAGCGCGTCATCTCCTGGCAGACCCGCAGCCCGGTCATGGACATCGTCGTGCAGCGCATGCCGCAGACCCTCTGGGTCGTCGCCATGTCCTATGTCGTGGGGGTCGCCATCGCCCTGCCCATCGGCATCTACTCCGCCTACCGGCAGTATTCGGTCTTCGACCAGGCCGGGACCTTCATCACGATGGTCGGCTACTCGGTCCCGCCGTTCTTCTCCGGCGTGCTGGTGATCGTCATCTTCTCGGTGAAGCTGGGCTGGCTGCCCTCGATCTACGACACCACGCACCGCGTGGTCGACTGGGACAGCTTCGTCATCCAGTTCAAGCAGATGATCATGCCGGTCATGGTGCTGGCGCTGCAGACCACGGCGCAGATCAGCCGGTTCATGCGCTCGTCGATGCTGGACAACCTCAACCAGGACTACGTGCGCACCGCGCGCGCCAAGGGCCTGGGCGAGAAGACGGTGGTCCTGGTGCACGTGCTGCGCAACTCGATGATCCCGGTGATCACGGTGATCGCCCTGGGCGTGCCGCAGATCTTCGGCGGCGCCATCATCACCGAGCAGATCTTCAAGGTGAACGGATTGGGCCAGCTGCTGATCACCGCCATCCAGGCGAACGATCTGCCGATGGTGCAGACCGTGACCTTCATGCTGGCGGTGCTGATCGTCCTGTTCAACCTCATTGCCGATGTGCTCTACGGCATCCTGGACCCGAGGATCCGCTATGACTGACCCGCGCGACACGCAAGAAACGCCCGACCTCGCGATGCCGCATTCGACCGGCGGGGTCGATGCGCTTGCCCTGCCCCGCACGCCGCCGCGCAGCCAATGGTGGGATGTCTGGGACCAGTTCAAGACGCACCGCGGCGCGCTGCTGGGCGGGATCGTCTTCGTCCTGATCGTGCTGGCGGTCTTCCTGGGCCCCTACGTCTGGACGCTGGACCCGACCTACATCGATATCCGCGCCCGCAACCAGGGCCCCAGCCTGGCGCATCCCTTCGGGACCGACCAGCTGGGCCGCGACACGCTGGCGCGGATGATGGCCGGGGGGCAGACCTCGGTCGCGGTGGGGATGACGGCGATGCTGCTGGCGCTGGTGCTGGGCAGTTTCGTCGGCGTCATGGCCGGCTTCTTCCGCCGGCTGGACGGGGTGCTGATGCGCCTGACGGACCTGTTCCTGGCGCTGCCGATCCTGCCGCTTCTGCTGGTCATGGTGCTGCTGTTCCGCGAGCCGCTGAACAAGGCTTTCGGCCCGGAGACCGGGATCTTCATCCTGATCGTGGTGGCCATCGGCATCACCTCCTGGATGCCGACCGCGCGGATCGTGCGCGGCGACGTCCTGGCCCTGAAGGAGCGGGAGTTCATCCTCGCCGCGCGGTCGATCGGCACCTCCAACAGCAAGCTGATCCTGCGGCACGTGCTGCCCAACGTGCTGTCGCCGATCATGGTCTCGGCCACGCTGGGCATCGCCAATGCGATCATCACCGAAAGCGCGCTCAGCTTCCTGGGCCTGGGCTTCCCGCCCGATTTCCCGACCTGGGGGCGGCTGCTGTTCGACGCCACCGACTACCTGCAGCAATACCCCGAGCGGGTGATCTGGCCGGGGGCCGCGATCTCGCTGACGGTGCTGTCGGTGAACTACCTCGGCGACGGTCTGCGCGACGCGCTGGACCCGCGCATCCGGGGGCGCTAGGCGCCAGGGTTGCGAACTGTAAACCGAAAGGGACCGGCATGGCCGGTCCCTTTTGCGTTAGGGCCGGCGCGCGGGGCCGGATCCGGGCCTAGTGCACCTGCGCCTTCACCCGCCGCAGCGCCAGCCAGACCGCCAGCACCACCGGCGGCACCAGGCCGGCCACCAGCCAGCCGCGGCTGACCTCTGCCGCCTCCGCCGCCGGGTAGGCGAGATAGGCCAGAAGCGAGACCGCGTAGTAGCTGATCGCCACCACCGACAGGCCCTCCACCGTGCGCTGCAGGCGCAGTTGCAGATCGGCCCGGCGGTCCATCGAGCGCAGCAGCGCCTGGGTGGTCGCGCTGCGTTCCACATCGACCCGGGTGCGCAGCAACTCGCCCGCGCGGATCGCCCGCTCGGCCATGGTGGCCAGGCGCCGCTCGGCCGCCTTGACGGTGCGCATCGCCGGATCGTAGCGGCGCATCATGAATTCGCCGAAGGTCTGGCGCCCCTCGAACCGCGCCTCGCGCAGCACCTCGATGCGCTGCGCGACGATCGCCTCGTAAGCCTTGGCGGCGCCGAAGCGGAAGGCCGTCTCCGCCGACATCGCCTCCAGCCGCGCGGCGATGGACAGGAGCGCGCGCAGCGTCTCCTCGGCCTCCGAGCCTTCCTCGCCCATCTGCCCGATCAGTTGTGACAGGTCCCGGTCGATCCGCGTCAGCTGCGGCTCGATCTCGCGCGCGGCGGCGAAGGCCAGCATGGACATCGCCTTGTAGGTCTCGATCTCGCAAAGCCGCTGCACGATGCGGCCGATGCGGCGCGCGCCGGTCGCGGCGGGCGCGAAGACGGCCATGCGCTGGTGGCCGGCGTCGTCGATGTGGAAATCTGCCGCCACAACCGCGTCGCCGTCCAGAACCCGGCTGACGGCCAGGCTTTCCGGCACGAACCAGGCGGCAAGGTCGTCGCAGATCCGCCCGGCATCGCCGGGATGCTCGCGCACCTCGATCAGGGCCGAGGTCAGCCGTCGGCCCGGCAGCTCGGCCAGCCAGTCGGCGGGAAGCGCGTCGGCGGCGGCCGGATCGAAGGCGCGCCCCTGCGGCCCCTCGGTGAAGACCGTGTAGGTCATGAACTCGGAATGCTGCTCCCACTTCAACTCGTGCCGGCCCAGCCGGCCGCTGTAGTGGGTTGCGCCCGGCTGCGGGTGCGGCGCGCCGTGCCGGTCCAGCAGTTTCGCCAGATGCTCCAGCGCCGCCGCACGCGCCTGCGCCGCCTCGTCGCGCGGCTGCTTGACGGCGATGAAGAGCGCCCGCGCCGGGGCCTGCAGCACCGGGAAGGGCCGGGCGTGCAACTCGTTCGCGAGGGCGAACCGCAAGGGGTGGTCGGGTATCTGGGACATGCTCCACCTGCCGCTGA
>JBPEXR010000242.1:0-2060 GCA_052031355.1 Paracoccaceae bacterium | reverse complement strand
GGGGCGAGATGCTCTACGCCGCGATGGAGAACCGCCACCAGCAGCCCGGCGGGTCCGTGGCGAACACGCTGGCGGGGCTGGGCAACCTGGGCATGCAGACCGCCTTCATCGGCCGGGTCAGCGACGATGCGCTGGGGCAGTTCTACGCGCAGGACATGGCCGCCAGCGGCACCGATTTCGTCAACCCGCCGGTCGCGGGGGGCGAGCTGCCGACCTCGCGCTCGATGATCTTCGTCTCGGGCGACGGCGAGCGGTCGATGAACACCTACCTCGGCATCTCGGCCGAGCTGGGCCCCGAGGATGTCCCGCGCGAAGTCGCGGGCCGCGCCCAGGTGCTGTTCCTCGAGGGCTATCTTTACGACAAGGACAAGGGCAAGGCCGCCTTCGAGGCCGCGGCCGAGGCTTGCCGGTCCAGCGGCGGCCAGGCCGGCATCACCCTGTCGGATCCCTTCTGCGTCGACCGGCACCGCGCCGACTTCCAGCAGCTCGTCGCCAAGCTCGACTACACGATCGGCAACCGGCACGAGTGGGAATCGCTCTACCAGTGCGGGCTGGACGAGGCGCTGGACCGCGCCGCCGAGGCCTGCCCGCTGGTGGTCTGCACCCGCTCCGGCGACGGCGTGATCCTGCGCCGCGGGGCGGAGACGGTCGAGGTGCCCGTGCGCCGCGTCACCCCGGTGGATGCCACCGGTGCGGGCGATCTTTTCGCGGCGGGCTTCCTCTTCGGCCTCGCCCGCGGGCGCGATCTGCAGACCGCCGGCCGCATGGGCTGCATCGCCGCGGCCGAGGTGATCTCGCACTACGGCGCGCGCCCCGCGACCGACCTGCGCAGCCTCTTCCGCGCCGAAGGCCTCGAGGCCTGATCCGCCCCTTCATCTCGCCCCAAATACTCCGGGGGCCCGGGGGCAGCGCCCCCGGTCCGACCCTCGGCGCCCGCACGAAACCCCGAAAAGGAAAGAACCGGCCCCCGGGGCCGGCTCTCGAAACTCTCAGGCGGGGCTAACCCTCGATCAGAAGGGGATCTCGTCGTCGAGATCGCGCGAGGGCGCACCGCCGCCGCCGCCGCCCTGGCCGCCGCCGCTGCCACCGCCGTAGCCGCCATCGCCGCCGCCGTAGTCGCCGCCGCCATAGCCGCCGCCCGCGCCGCCGCCGTAGCCGCCGCCACCCTGGCCGCCGCCCGAGCCGCCGCCGTCACGCCCGTCCAGGAAGGTCAGCTCGCCCGCGTAGGGGCGTAGCACGACCTCGGTGCTGTACCGGTCCTGGCCGGATTGGTCCTGCCACTTGCGCGTCTCCAGCTTGCCCTCGACATAGACCTTCGAGCCCTTGCGGAGGTATTGCTCCGCCAGCCGGGCGAGGTTCTCGTTGAAGATGGCGACGCTGTGCCATTCGGTGCGCTCGCGCCGCTCGCCGGTGTTGCGGTCCTTCCAGGTCTCGGAGGTGGCGATGCGCAGGTTGCACACCTTGCCGCCGTTCTGGAAGCTGCGCACCTCGGGATCACGGCCCAGGTTGCCGATCAGAATTACCTTGTTCACCGAACCTGCCATGTCTCGCTCTCCCAGAATCTTGGCGCCTTGGAATGTGTGTTACACCATCGCAGCCACGCAAGGGAAAGGCAAAAGTGCCCGCGCGGCAGGCAGCGAAAGCCCCTCCCGCACCGGGCCTTGCTGCCGGGATTGGCGCGCGGGCGGCTTTCGCGTATGCTGGGCGCTTCAGGGACAGGAAGACAACGCCATGCGATTGCTGCTCATCGCCGCGTTGGCCCTTGGCGCCTCATCCGCCGGGGCCGACATCCTATCGACCAAGTCACGCCAGACGGCCTTCGGGGCGAAGACGCGGGTGCTCGACACCCGCGCGGCCGAGCAATACCGCGCCTCGGTCCGCCTGCAGCCGCAACGCGTGACCGCGCCGACGAAATGGGGCGAGGCGCCGACCAAGCGCTTCACCGGCCGCTACCGCGGCCAGTTCCTGGAGCCGGCCCGCGCCGCCGCCCGCCGCCACGGCATCCCCGAGGACCTGTTCCTGCGCCTGGTGCAGCAGGAAAGCGGCTGGAACCCGCGGGC
>JBPEXR010000241.1:0-14174 GCA_052031355.1 Paracoccaceae bacterium | reverse complement strand
CCGCCGCGGCGATGGTCTCGGCCGCCGGGGGCGCCTCGGGGGTTTCCCCAGCGTCTGCCGAGGGCGCAGCGTTCTGCTCCTGGGCCTGCCCGGGCCCCGGCGCGGCGGCCAGCGCCACCGCCAGCAGCCCCGCCGCGCCCAGCCCGGCCAGGCGACTGCGCTGCGGAAGCAGCCGGCCCGACAGCGCCAGCGTCGCCGCGACATCCGCCAGCAGCAGCACCAGCGCCGCCAGCAGAAGCAGCCCGCCCAGCGGCCGCTCGCGCGGGCCGTCGAAGCCGGCGACGGGCACGCCCTCGGGCCAGGCGGCGGGCTGCAGCTCGAACTCCGGCCCCGCGACGTTGCGCATCATGCGGCGGTCCTGCAGCCCGTAGATGCCGGGCAGCAGCTCCGGCCCCAGCGGGGCCTCGACCAGCGCAGGGCCGGCGACGCCCGGCTGCGCGCCGGCTTCGCGCGGGCGGCCGAAACCGTCGAGGACGGTCAGCGCCTGCCAGGTCGTCCCTTCCAGGTCCTCGGCCGTCGGCGCGGCGCCGGGCGCGGCGACGGCAAGGCGGCTCAGCATCTCGACGAAGAGGCCAGAGAGCGGCAGCGTCGACCATTCGGCATTGGCGGTGACGTGGAACAGCACCACCCGCCCGTTGCCCAGCGGCTTGGCAGTGACCAGCGGCGTGCCATCAGCCAGCCGCGCGATGGCACGGTCCGCCAGCGCCGGGTCGGGCTGCGCCAGCACCTGGGCCGAGACCTGGACATCCTCCGGGATCTCCAGCCCGGCGAAGGGGCTGTCGGCGGCGAAGGGGGCCAGCCGTTTCGGGGCGCCCCAGCTCATCGCGCCGCCGACGCTGCGCCCGCCGGCGCGCAGGCGCACCGGCAGCAGCGGCGCCTCCTCGCTGCGGGCGATATCGCTGGCGGCCAGGCGCGGGCCGGCAAAGCGGACCAGCGTGCCGCCGGCCTCGACCCAATCCTGCAGCGCCTGGCTTTCCGCCGGGCTGAGGGTGGCGACATCGGCCAGGATCACCGCGTCGGGGTTGGCGGGCAGCACCGCGTCCAGCGTGCCGTCCAGCAGGTCGGCGCGCGGGTCCAGCGCCTTGCGCAGGTAGTGCAGCGGGGAGAGTAGCTCCAGCCCCTCGCCGGCGCCGGTGCCGCTGCGCCCGGCGATCAGCGCCACCTCGCGGCGGCGCAGCGCGTCGCCTGCAAGCGTCACCGCCGCGGCGGAATTGGCGCCGGCGATCTCGAACCGGGTCAGGCGGGACTGCAGCTCCGCCGGCAGGCGCAGGCGCAGTTCGGCCGAACGCGCGCCCGCCGCGAAATCCAGCGCGCCGCGGGTCAGCACCCGCGGGTTTCCGGCGGGGTCGAGGCCGTGGGCCAGCACCTCGGCCGAGAGGGCCGCGCCGGGGCGCGCGCGCCGTGCCTCGAGCACGATGGCGCCGGCCTCCAGCCGCGGCGGCAGAAGCGCCATGAGGGGCCGGGCGGATTGCATCACCTCCACCGGGCCGCGGGCGCGCAGGCCCGCCAGCAGATCGGCGCGGGCCGGATGCTCCTGCCCGCCGGCCATCCAGAGCGTGGCGATATCGCCCTGCGGCAGCGCCTCCAGCGCCGACAGCGCGGTCTCGATGCGTTCGGGGGTCGGGGCGAAGGGCGCGGGGGTGATCCCGCCCAGCCGGGCGCGCAGCGCATCGGCCGCTTCAAGCCGCGGCGGCGCGGGACGGGCGAGATCCAGCAGCGCCACCCGCCGCCCGGCGCGGCCCGCGGCGGCAAGCCGCGCATCCAGCGCGCGCATCTGCGCCGGCCAGTCGCGCGCCGCGGCCCAGCTGGCGTCCAGCACCACCAGCAGCGGCCCGCGCTGCGCCGCGCCGCGTTCGGGGTTCAGCACCGGCCCGGCGAGGCCGAGGATCAGCGCCGCCACCGCCAGCATGCGCAGCAGCAGCAGCCACCAGGGCGTGCGGTCGGCGCTCTGGTCCTCGTCGCGCAGACCCAGCAGCAGGGCCACGCCCGGGAAGATGCGCCGCACCGGCGCCGGCGGCACCGCGCGTAGCAGGATGTAGAGCACCGGCAATGCGGCCAGCGCCCACAGCAGGCCGGGCGCGGTGAAGCCCAGGGCGCCGAGGCCCATCATGCGGAGCGCGCATCCAGCGCGTGCCAGATCCACAGAAGCCCCGCCTGGGCCGGGCGGTCGGTGCGGTGCAGCCCCAACTGCCAGCCGGTGGCGGCACAGAGCGCCTCAAGCGCCGCGCGCCGTTCGGCCAGCCGGTCAAGGTAGCGCGCCCGCAGATCGCGCGCCTTCAGCGTCTCGTGGCGCAGCGCACCGCCGACGCTTTCGAAGATGGTCCGCCCGCGGAACGGGAAGGCCTCCTCCACCGGGTCGAGGATCTGCACCAGCGCGCCGCGCACGCCGCGGTCCGCGGCGCGGCCCAGCGCCTCTTCCAGCGGGGCGAGCGGGCCCATGAAATCCGACAGCAGCAGCCCGCGCCCGCCGGCGCCCAGCGCACCGAGGCGGGGGGCGGCGTAGTCCTCAACGCCTTCCTCCAGCAGTTCCTGCGCCAGCCGCGTCGCCTGCCCCTCGCCCCGCCGCGGCGGCAGCGCGCCGGTGGCCAGGCCAACACGCTCGCCGCCGCGCAGCAGCAGAAGCGCCGCGGCCATGGCCAGCAGGCGCGCGCGCTCGGCCTTCTGCGGCAGGCCCGCATCCGAGGCGAAGCGCATCGAGGCGCTGGCATCGGACCACAGCAGCACCGACTGGGCGATCTGCCACTCGCGCTCGCGCACGAATTGCTCGTCACCGCGGGCCGAGCGGCGCCAGTCGATCATCCGCCGGTCATCGCCCGCGCGCAGCGGGCGGTACTGCCAGAAATCGTCGCCCGCCCCGGCGCGCCGGCGGCCGTGACTGCCCAGAAGCACCGTCGCCGCCAAGTGGTCCGCCTGGGCCAGAAGCGGCGGCAGCGGGCCGGCGGCGGCTTCCGCCCGGGCGCGAAGGGCGGCGGCCTCGGTCAAGCGGCGGCCTCCTGCCCCAGGGCCTGGTCCGTCACCTCGGCGATCACCTGCGGCAGGGTCACGCCGCGGGCGCGGGCCGCGAAGCTCAGCGCCATGCGATGTTCCAGCACCGGGCGGGCCAGGGCGGCGACATCCTCGGTCGAGGGGGCGATGCGGCCCTGCATCAGGGCCCGGGCGCGCACCGTCATCATCAGCGCCTGCGCCGCGCGCGGGCCGGGGCCCCAGGCGACGGTGTCGCGCACCAGCTGCGGGGCGCCGGCTTCCTCGGGGCGGAAGGCGCGCACGAGGTCGAGGATCGCCTCCACCACGCCCTCGCCCACCGGCATGCGGCGCAGCAGCGATTGCGCGGCCAGCAGCCCCTCGGCGGTGAAGACCTGCGGCGCGCTGTCCTCGGCCGCGCCGGTGGTGGCCAGCAGGATGTCCCGCTCGGTCTCGCGATCGGGGTAATCGACGTCGATCTGCACCAGGAAACGGTCGAGCTGCGCCTCGGGCAGCGGGTATGTCCCTTCCTGCTCGATCGGGTTCTGCGTCGCCAGTACGTGGAAGGGGCGCGCCAGGTCATGCGTCTGCCCGGCGATCGACACCTGCCCTTCTTGCATCGCCTGCAGCAGGGCCGACTGGGTGCGCGGGCTGGCGCGGTTGATCTCGTCCGCCATCAGCAGCTGGCAGAAGATCGGGCCGGGCACGAAGCGGAAGCTGCGCCCGCCGTCGGCGGCGGTCTCCAGCACCTCGGAGCCCAGGATATCGGCCGGCATCAGGTCGGGGGTGAACTGCACGCGCTTCTCGTCCAGGCCCATCACCGTGCCCAGGGTCTCGACCAGGCGCGTCTTGCCCAGGCCCGGCAGGCCGACCAGCAGCGCGTGACCGCCGCAGAGCAGCGCCGAAAGCGCCAGGTCCACCACGCCGGTCTGGCCGATGAACCGCCGGGTGATCGCCGCCCGCGCCTCCGCCAGCTGCCCGCCCAGCGCCTCGATCTCGTCCAGAAGCGCCTCGGCGGCCACGGGATCGGTCATGGAAAGTCCCCCTTGCGTGCTAGATGCTCAAGCATGAAGTCTATCTCGCAGGAGAGGAATGGCAAAACCGATGGCCGGACAATTTACCGTGACGCCCGGCGCCTCCAGCGCCGACAGCATCGCCCGGGCCGCGCGGGCGGCAAAGGGGCGCGGCTTGCCGCCCGTGCACAAGTGGGACCCGCCCGATTGCGGCGACCTGGACATCCGCATCGCCCGCGACGGGACGTGGTTCTACCTTGGCACCCCCTTCGGCCGGCCCGAGCTGGTGCGCCTCTTCTCCACCATCCTGCGCCGCGATGGCGACCGCTACGTGCTGGTCACCCCGGTCGAGAAGGTCGGCATCACCGTGGAGGACGTGCCCTTCATCGCCGTGGATGTCGAGGCGCAGGGCAGCGGGCGCGAGCAGGTGCTGACCTTCGAGACCAACCTCGGCGACAGCACCACCGCCGGGCCGGACCGCCCCATCCGCGTCGAGCGCGATCCCGAAACCGGGGAGCCCGCGCCCTACGTCCTGGTGCGCGACCGGCTGGAGGCGCGGATCGACCGCAAGAGCTTTTACCGGCTGGTCGAGCTGGGCACCCACCACGAGGTCGAGGGCAAGCGCTGGTTCGGCCTGTGGTCGAGCGGGGAATTCTTCCCGGTGATCCCGTCGGAGGAGTTGCCGGAGGGCTAACGCCTACTCGATCCGTTCCTCCAGCATCGCGGCGATCTTGCGGCGCTGGAAGATGTTGCGGATCTGGCGGGTCATCACGCGCTCGGGCACGAAGTAGGGCTTGCCGTCCTTCCATTCCGCCTTGAACTTGCGCCGTGCGGCGACGAGGTGCGTCGCGTGGCCGTCGGCGGCGGCGACGGTCAGGTCCATCTGGCGCACCTTCTCGAACAGGCCCTCTGTGCCGATGCGCGCCTCGGCGCGGTGCAGCAGGTCCAGGAAAGAGCCGATGTCGACGAACTCGCCGCTTTTGACCGGGCCCTGGTTGGTGCGGGTCAGCGGGTCCTCCACATCGTCGAGGGCGACCTCCTCCCGCTCGGTGACCTTGACGGTGTAGCTTTTGTCCTCGGTCTTCACCCGCGCCATCACCTCCATCAGGTAGATCGGCTCGGCCCCCATGTTGGTGACGAAGCAATGCGCGCGCTCGTCCCGCGCGATCGAGCGGTTGATCAGGATCACCGCCTGCCGCTGGCGCCGGAACCCCAGGTAGAGGATGTGCAGATAGGCCAGCCAGACCAGCGCGGTCACCACGCTGATCGCCAGTTGCAGCGTGTCGGAATTGTCCCTGATCCAGTCGAGCATGCCGGCGCCTTTCCCGCGTTGCGGCCTGTTGCGGTCGCTGGCCCAACACGCGGGGAAGGGATTCGTTGCACCAGGGCAGGCGGGCGCCCGGCCAGGACCGGGGTGCCAGGCCGCCCGGCGGCGGGCCGGCGGCGGCACGGTGGGGGCTGCGTCAGGCCTGGCTGCGGGTCAGCGACAGGAAGACGTCCTGCAGCGCGGCTTCCTCGGTCTTGACGTCGCGGATGCGGATGCCGGCGCGGCGCACCGCCTCCAGCACCGCCTCGGCCGGGGTTTCGCCGCCGCGGTAGGCGATGGCGATGGCGCCGTCCGGGCGGCGACTGACCTCCAGCCCGTCGCCCTGCGGAAGCTCCGCCGGCTCGCCCTCGGGCTGGATCACCATGGTCTTGGCGTCGAGCCGCCCCAGCAGCGCGGCGGTGGTGTCGCGGGCCGCGACCTCACCGTGGTTGATGATGGCGATCTCGTCGCACATCTCCTCGGCTTCCTCCAGGTAATGCGTCGTCAGGATGATCGTCATCCCGCGCTCGCGGTTGAGGCGGCGCACGTTCTCCCACAGCATCTGGCGCAGTTCGATGTCGACGCCGGCGGTCGGCTCGTCCAGCACCAGCACGCGCGGGTGATGCACCAGCGCCTTGCCCAGCAGCAGCCGGCGGCGCATGCCGCCCGACAGCGTCCGGGCATAGGCCTCGGCCTTGTCCTCCAGCCCGATCATGCGCAGGATCTCGTCGCTGCGGCGCTGCGCGCGCGGCACGCCGTAGAGCCCGGCCTGCACCTCCAGCGCGGCGCGGGGGGTGAAGAACGGGTCGAGGTTCAGCTCCTGCGGCATCACGCCGATGGCGGCCCGGCTCTGCCGCGGGTTGACGTCCTGGTCGAACCCCCAGATGCGCACCTGCCCCGCGGTCTTCACCACCAGCCCGGCAAGGATGTTGATGAGCGTCGACTTGCCCGCGCCGTTGGGCCCCAGCAGGCCGAAGACCGACCCCTCGGGGATGGTCAGATCGACGCCGCGCAGCGCGTCCTTGTCCGGTGCGCCGCCGGTGCCGCGGTAGGTCTTCCGCAGCCCCTCGATCTCGATCGCATTGCCTGCCGATTGCCCCGCCATGGCGCCTTGCTCCCGCTTCTGGTATCGCACATAAGAGCAGCTATATCGTTTGCAGCGGAAAGGAAACGCCAGGGATGACGACACAAGCGCCCGAGACGAAGATCGTCGACTCCTACCGCATCGCCTGCGACGGAAGCGAAGAAGCCTTGGGCCATCCGCGCGTCTGGCTGCAGATCCCCGAGGAAACCGGCTTCGTCGAATGCCCCTATTGCGATGCCAAGTACATCCACCGGGACCATTCGGACCCCGGCGCCGCAGCTTAAGGCGGCCCCGGCGGGGCGGCGCAGTCCGGCGCCCGCGCGCCGCGGCGCCCCCGCCCTGCCCGCCTTCGGGCCGCTGGGACACGGCCGACGGCCCGCCCCGCGGCCCCGCCCGCAGACCCGCAAGCAGCCCGGTCTGCAGCGCCGCCTGCCACACCGCCCGCCCCCGGGCCCGCATTCGATCCACCGCGCCGCGCCCCGGGCGCGCCTGAAGGAGAGCACCGCATGAGCCAGAACTTCGGCAAGGGGTGCCACCTGCACCTGATCGACGGATCGGCCTTCATCTTCCGCGCCTACCACGCGCTGCCGCCGCTGACGCGCAAGTCCGACGGCGCGCCGATCGGCGCGGTGGCCGGCTTTTGCAACATGCTGCACCGCTACGTCGAGGCGAACACCGGCCCCGACGCGCCGACCCATGTGGCGGTGATCTTCGACAAGGGCAGCCACACATTCCGCAACGACCTGTACGACCAGTACAAGGCCAACCGCGAGGCCATGCCCGAGGACCTGCGCCCGCAGATCCCGCTGACCCGCCGCGCCACCGAGGCCTTCAACATCGCCTGCAAGGAGCTGGAAGGCTTCGAGGCGGACGACATCATCGCCACGCTGACCTGCCAGGCGCGCGACGCCGGCGGGCGGGTGACGATCATCAGCTCGGACAAGGACCTGATGCAGCTGGTCGGCGACGGCGTCGAGATGCTGGACGCGATGAAGAACCGCCGCATCGACCGCGAGGGCGTGATCGAAAAGTTCGGCGTCCCGCCCGAGCGCGTCGTCGACGTGCAGGCGCTGGCCGGGGATTCGGTGGACAACGTGCCCGGCGCCCCCGGCATCGGCATCAAGACCGCGGCGCTGCTGATCAACGAGTTCGGCGATCTGGAAACGCTGCTGGAGCGGGCTGGCGAGATCAAGCAGCCCAAGCGCCGGCAGACGCTGATCGACCATGCCGAGCAGATTCGCCTGTCGAAGCGCCTGGTGGCGCTGGACTGCGAAATGCCGCTGGATTTCACCCTCGACGACCTGGAGGTGCGCGACCCGGACCCCGAGCGCCTGCTGGCCTTCCTCAGCGAGATGGAGTTCCGCACCCTCTCGCGCCGGGTGGCCGAGGCGCTGAACGTCGAGGCCCCGGTGATCGAGGCGGTCGCCGCGCCCGCCGCCGATGCCCCCGCCGCGCCCGAGATGCCGCCGATCGCGCCGGAGAGCTACGAATGCATCCGCGACATGGCCAGCCTGGAGCGCTGGATCGCCGCGATCCGCGCCCAGGGCTATGTCGCCATCGACACTGAAACGACCGGCCTCAACGAGATGCGCTGCGAGCTGGTCGGCATCTCGCTGGCCACCGCGCCCGGCCAGGCCGCCTACCTGCCGCTGTGCCACCGGGCCGAGGGCGGCACGGGGGGTGATCTTTTCGGCGGCGACGACCTGGTCGAGGGCCAGTTGCCGATGCGCGAGGCGCTGGAGGCGCTGCGCCCGGTGCTGGAAGACCCGGCGGTGCTGAAGATCGGCCAGAACATGAAGTACGACGTCAAGATCATGGCCCGGCAGGGCCTCGACATGACGCCGATCGACGACACCATGCTGCTTAGCTACGCGCTGCACGGCGGGCTGCACGGCCACGGCATGGACCAGCTGTCCGAACGCTACCTCGGCCACAGCCCGATCCCGATCAAGGAGTTGATCGGCACCGGCAAGAGCCAGATCACCTTCGACCGGGTGCCGATCGACACCGCCACGCGCTACGCCGCCGAAGATGCCGACATCACCCTGCGCCTGTGGCTGCTGCTGAAGCCGCGGCTGCACCAGGCGAAGGTGACCCGCGTCTACGAGGGGATGGAGCGTCCGCTGGTGCCGGTGCTCTCGCGGATGGAACAGGCGGGCATCAAGGTGGACCGGGACACGCTGTCGCGCATGTCCGGCGCCTTCGCCCAGAAGATGGCCGCGCTGGAGGAGGAGATCCACGCCCTCGCCGGGGGGCCCTTCAACGTCGGCAGCCCGAAGCAGCTGGGCGAGATCCTGTTCGACAAGATGGGCCTGGCGGGGGGCAAGCGCGGCAAGACGGGTGCCTATGCCACCGGCGCCGACGTGCTGGAGGACCTGGCGACCGAACACGCCCTGCCCGCGCGGGTGCTGGACTGGCGCGCGCTGAGCAAGCTGAAATCCACCTACACCGATGCCCTGCAGGAGCATATCCACCCCGAAACCGGGCGCGTGCACACCTGCTATTCCATCGCCGGGGCGAACACCGGGCGCCTCGCCTCGACCGAGCCGAACCTGCAGAACATCCCGATCCGCACCGAGGAGGGCCGCCGCATCCGCGAGGCCTTCGTGGCCGAGGAAGGCAAGCTGCTGGTCAGCCTCGACTACAGCCAGATCGAGTTGCGCATCCTGGCCCATATCGCCGGGATCGAGGCGCTGCGCGAGGCCTTCCGCGAGGGGCAGGACATCCACGCGGCCACCGCCTCGGAGATGTTCGGCGTGCCGCTGGAAGAAATGACGCCCGAGGTCCGCCGCCAGGCCAAGGCGATCAACTTCGGGGTGATCTACGGCATCTCCGGCTTCGGGCTGGCGCGCAACCTGCGCATCCCCCGCGCCGAGGCGCAGGGCTTCATCGACCGCTATTTCGAGCGTTTCCCCGGCATCAAGGAATACATGGACGACACGGTGAAGTTCGCGCGCGAGCATGACCGCGTCGAGACCCTCTTCGGCCGCGTCATCCACACGCCGGAGATCAACGCCAAGGGCCCGCGCGCCGGCTTCGCCAAGCGCGCCGCGATCAACGCGCCGATCCAGGGCACGGCCGCCGACATCATCCGCCGCGCCATGGTGCGCATGGAGGCGGCGATCGCCGATCTGCCGGCCACCATGCTGCTGCAGGTGCACGACGAATTGCTCTTCGAGGTCGAGGAAGACGCCGCCGACACCCTGATCGCCCGCGCCCGCGAGGTGATGGAAGGGGCCGCCGACCCGGTGGTGCACCTCGACGTGCCGCTGGTGGTCGAGGCGGGGACCGGGGCGAACTGGGCGGCGGCGCACTAGGCGAAGGGTTCGCATCGCATCTGCGCGCGTCGGGAGGGGGGCTGTCTGCCCCCTCTTGGCCCCTTGGGGCCAATTCACCCCCGAGAGTATTTTGGCAAGGTGAAGCGGAGGGCGCTGCGCTGGGGGCGGCCCAACGAAAAAGGGCCGGCGCGGGGCCGGCCCTTCGGGTTTCTGGCGCGGTTCAGGTCAGTTCAGCGCCTTGTCGGTGATCTCATGCGTCCAGGCGCCGTCGCCGGGGTGCTTGGTGATCACCGGGTCCGAGCCGCCGGAGAGCAGCGATTCGACCGTGCGCTCGAAATCGGCCGGGTCGAGCGCGCCGTTGGAGCCGGCGGTCAGCTTGGCGATCTCGCGCATCATGCGCTTCTGGTGCTCTTCGGTCTGGGCGCCGGTGGCGTCGTTCTCCAGCACGATCTCGGCCGCCTCGTCGGGGTTCTCGGCGGCGTATTCCCAGCCCTTCATCGAGGCGCGCACGAAGCGGACCATCTTGTCGACGAAGGCCGGATCCTCGAGCTTGTCCTCCAGCACGTAAAGACCGTCCTCCAGCGTGGCGACGCCCTGGTCCTCGTACTTGAAGACCGTCAGGTCCTCTTCGGTGAGGCCGGCGTCGATGACCTGCCAGTATTCGTTGTAGGTCATGGTCGAGACGCAGGCCGCCTGCTTCTGCAGCAGCGGATCGACGTTGAAGCCCTGCTTGAGGACCGTCACGCCGTCCTCGCCGCCCTCGGTCGGAATGCCGAGCTGGCTCATCCACGACAGGAAGGGGAATTCGTTCCCGAAGAACCACACGCCCAGGGTCTTGCCGGCGAAATCATCGGTGCTTTCCACGCCGGCGTCCTTGCGGCAGGTCAGCATCATGCCGGATTTCTTGAAGGGCTGGGCGATGTTGACCAGCGGCAGCCCCTTCTCGCGCGCCGAAAGGGCGGCGGGCATCCATTCGACGGTCACATCGGCGCCGCCGCCGGCGATCACCTGGGTGGGGGCGATGTCCGGGCCGCCCGGCTTGATCGTGACGTCGAGGTTCTCTTCCTCGTAGAAGCCCTTCTCCTGCGCCACGTAGTAGCCGGCGAACTGGGCCTGGGTCACCCATTTGAGCTGCAGCGTCACCTCGTCGGCGGCCTGCGCCATCCCGCCCGCGGCGGCCATGGCCCCGGCGAGGATCATCCCTGTCAGTTTGTTCATCTCTCTCTCCTTGTTGGATCCGTTTTGTTTTTTGTTGGATCACCCCCGTTGCGACGGGTGCCAGAAGGTCACGGCCTTCTCGACGAGGGCGACGCCCCCATAGAAGGCCGAGCCGACCACCGCTGCAACGACGATTTCGGCCCAGACGAGGTCCAGGGCAAGCTGGCCGACGCTGGTGGAAATCCGGAAGCCCATCCCCTTGATGGGCGAGCCGAAGAATTCCGCCACGATGGCGCCGATCAGCGCCAGGGTGGAGGCGATCTTCAGCCCGTTGAAGACGAAGGGCATGGCCGCCGGAAGGCGCAGCTTCAGCAACGTCTTCCAGTAGCCGGCGGCATAGGTGCGCATCAGGTCGCGCTGCATCGCGTCGGTGGCCTGCAGCCCCTGCACGGTGTTCACCAGCATCGGGAAGAAGACCATGACGACCACGACCGCCGCCTTCGACTGCCAGTCGAAGCCGAACCACATCACCAGGATGGGCGCCATGCCGATGATCGGCAGGGCGGCGACGAAGTTGCCCACCGGCAGCAGCCCGCGCTGCAGGAAGGGGAACCGGTCGATCGCCACCGCCAGCAGGAAGGCCGCGCCGCAGCCCAGCGCATAACCGGTAAGCGCGCCCTTCAGCACCGTCTGCACGAAATCCTGCCACAGGATCGAGGTGGAGGCGGCGAAGCGCGCGGCGATGGCCGAGGGCGCGGGCAGCAGCACCTGCTGGATCTGCAGCCCGCGGACCATCGCCTCCCAGAAGAGGATCAGCGTGACGCCGAAGATCAGCGGCACGAGGATGCCGTTCAGGCGGCTGCGCGGGCCGGCGGCGAGGCGGGCGTTCAGCCACCAGCCGCCGAGCCACACAGCGAAACCGAAGATCAGCCAGCCCATCATGCCATCCCCATCCGTTTCAGCGTCAGCCGCTGGATCGCCCCGATCAGCCCGACGAGGATCGCGGCCAGGGCCGCGGCCATCAGCAGGGCCGACCATATCTGGATCGTCTGGCCGTAGTAGCTGCCGGCCAGCAGGCGCGCGCCAAGGCCCGCGACCGCGCCGGTGGGCAATTCGCCCACGATGGCGCCGACGAGGCTGGCGGCCATGCCGATCTTCATCGAGGTGAAGAAATACGGCATCGAGGCCGGCAGGCGCAGTTTCCAGAAGGTCTGGTTGCGGCTGGCGTTCCAGGTGCGCATCTGGTCGAGCTGCATGTGATCGGGGCTGCGCAGCCCCTTCACCATGCCCACCACCACCGGGAAGAACGACAGGTACATCGAGATGATCGCCTTGGGCAGCAGCCCGGAGATGCCCACCGCGTTCAGCACCACGATGATCATCGGCGCGATGGCCAGGATGGGAATCGTCTGGCTGGCGATCACCCAGGGCATCACCGACATGTCCATCGTGCGGTTGTGCACGATGCCGATGGCCAGCGCGAAGCCCAGCGCCGTGCCCAGCGCAAAGCCCAGCAGCGTGGCCGAAAGGGTGATCCAGCTGTGATAGACCAGCGAGCGCTTGGAGGTGATCTTCTTCTGGGCGGTCGTCTCCCACATCTCGGCGGCGACCTGGTGCGGGGCGGGCAGCTTGGGCTTGTCCTGCGCCCAGGTGTCGCGCACCAGCTCCGTGAAGCCCAGCGTCTGGCCGGCGCGCTGCGCCCGGTCGTGCGCCCAGGGGGCGTTCAGCGCCACGGCCGCGGCGTACCACAGCACGAAGATGGCGAAGACCACCGTCATCACGGGCAGGACGTTACGCATCGGAATGCCCCGCGCGCAGCCCGTCGCGCACGCGATGGGCGATCTCGATGAACTCCGGCGTGTCGCGGATGTCGAGCGGGCGTTCCGCCGGCAGCGGGCTGTCGATCACGTCGGTGATGCGCCCGGGGCGGGGCGACATGACGACGATCTTCGTCGACAGGTAGACCGCCTCCGGGATGGAGTGGGTGACGAAGCCGATCGTCTTGCCGGTGCGGCGCCACAACTCGAGCAGCTGCTCGTTCAGGTGGTCGCGCACGATCTCGTCCAGCGCGCCGAAGGGCTCGTCCATCAGCAGGATGTCGGCGTCGAAGGCCAGCGCCCGCGCGATCGAGGCGCGCTGCTGCATGCCGCCCGAAAGCTGCCAGGGAAACTTCTTCTCGAAGCCTGCCAGCTCGACCAGTTCCAGCACCTTCTGGGTGCGGCGGGCCTGCTCTTCCTTCGAGTATCCCATGATCTCCAGCGGCAGGCGGATGTTGCCGCCGATGGTGCGCCAGGGATAAAGGCCCGCGGCCTGGAAGACATAGCCGTAGGCGCGGTTGCGCCGCGCCTCGGCGGGCGAGACGCCGTTGACGGTGATCTCGCCTTCGGTCGGCGTCTCGAGATCGGCCATGACGCGCAGGAAGGTCGTCTTGCCGCAGCCCGAGGGGCCGATGAAGCTGACGAACTCGCCCTTGCCGATGTCGAGCGTGACGTCCTTGAGCGCATGCACCGGGCCGTCGTTGGTCTGGAAGGTCAGCGACAGGTTGCGCGCCGAGATGACCGGGGGGCCCGATACGGGCGCCCCGGTCTGTGCATCTTCGCGTGCCATCGGCTTCATCACACGCCCGCCGGGATGTTGAGCGGATCGCGCTCGATCATCTTGGGTGCGGTCAGCGCCTTCCACTTCGACAGCGCCTCATGCGCCGAGGGGAAGGCCGGGCGCGGCACGAACTTGCCGCGGCCGGGCTGCGGCTGGCTGTTCTGGCCCCAGGCCCAGATCACCTCGCCGCGGCTGAGGGTGTAACGCGCCTGGGCCTTCACCTCGAAGCCCTCGAAGACGTTGTAATCGAGGATCGAATGGTGGTTCGAGGCGCTGATCGTCTTGGTGATCTTGGGGTCCCACACCACGATGTCCGCATCGGCCCCTTCGACGATCGCCCCCTTCTTGGGGTAGATGTTCAGGATCTTGGCGACATTGGTCGAGGTGGCGGCCACGAACTCCTGCGGGGTCAGGCGGCCGGTCTCGACGCCTTCGGTCCAGAGGACGGCGAGCCTCTCCTCCAGCCCGTTGGAGCCGTTGGGGATCTTGGTGAAATCCTCGCGCCCCATGCGCTTCTGCTCGGTGTTGAAGGCGGCGTGGTCGGTCGCCACCACCTGCAGACTGCCCGCCTGCAGACCGGCCCAGAGGCTGTCCTGGTGGTCCTTGCTGCGGAAGGGCGGCGACATCACCCGGCGGGCGGCGTGATCCCAGTCCTTGTTGAAGTACTCGCTTTCGTCCAGCGTCAGGAACTGGATCAGCGGCTCGCCGTAGACGCGCATGCCCTTCTGGCGGGCCCGGCGGATCGCCTCGTGCGCCTGCTCGCAGGAGACATGCAC
>JBPEXR010000240.1:0-4618 GCA_052031355.1 Paracoccaceae bacterium | reverse complement strand
CACTCCTCAAGGCTTTCCAGCACCACGATGTCGGCGCGCTTGCCCGGGGCGATCAGCCCGCGGTCCTTCAGGCCGAAAGCCTCTGCCGCCGAAAGGGAGGCGGCGCGGTAGACCGCCAGCGGCGACGCGCCGGCGGCGATGGCGTGGCGGATCATGTAGTCGAGATGCCCGTGTTCGGCGATGTCCAGCGGGTTCCGGTCGTCCGTGCACAGGCACATCATCGGCGCGGTGCGTTCCGTCAGCAGCGGCAGCAGCGCGTCCAGGTCCTTGCTGACAGAGCCTTCGCGGATCAGCACCCGCATGCCCTTCTGCAGCTTCTCGCGCGCCTCCTCGGCGGTGGTCGCCTCGTGCTCGGTCCGCACCCCGGCGGCGATATAGGCGTTGAGGTCCCGCCCCCGCAGCAGCGGCGCGTGACCGTCGATATGCCGACCCTCGAAAAGCGCCAGCTTGTCCATCGCGGCGGGATCGCAATGGATCACGCCCGGGAAATTCATGAACTCGGCCAGGCCGATCACCGAGGGGTGGTCCATCAGCGGCGCCAGGTCCGCCGCCTCGATCCGCGCGCCCGCGGTCTCCATCTCCGTCGAGGGCACGCAGGAGCTGAGCTGCACCTTCAGGTCCATCAGCAGATCGCCGGCGCTGTGCAGGAAGTAGCGAATGCCCTCCAGCCCGCAGACGTTGGCGATCTCGTGCGGGTCGCAAATCGCCGTGGTCACCCCGCGCGGCGCCACGCAACGCTCGAACTCATGCGGCGTGACGAGGGAGCTTTCGACGTGCAGATGCGTGTCGATGAAGCCCGGGACCAGGATGCGGCCCGAGACGTCGATGACCCGGCGCCCCTCGTAGGTGGCGCAAGTCCCGACGATCACGCCATCGCAGATCGCCACGTCCCCCTCCAGCAGATCGCCGGTCACCAGGTCGAAAACGCGCCCGCCGCGCAGCACCAGGTCCGCCGGGGCGCGCCCCGCGCCCTGGGCGATCCGCCGTTCCAGTTCCGCCTTGCCCATCTGCCCCTCCTGCCGGTTTGACCGGCGATCATGGCGAAGCCCGCCGAAATGGCAAGCACGCGGGGGCTGAAAGAGCTTTCGCGCAGACGTGGAAGTGGCGCGGCGGGCGGCCTGGCGACCCCGGCAGGATTCGAACCTGCAACCTGCCCCTTAGGAGGGGGCTGCTCTATCCAGTTGAGCCACGGGGCCGTCGGCCCTGCCTATATCGCCTCGCGCCGCGCCTGTCATGACCCGCGGGTGCATTTTTCCCGCGCCTTTCCCGGCACCGCGCGCGCCCCGTTCCGCGCCGCTTGAACCGGGGCCGGGCTTCGCGGTAGCTTTGCCGGAAAGCAGCAACCGAGGCGCGCAATCCCGTGACACTGGAAGACAAACGCCCCCTGACACTGCGCGACGTGTCGGAGGCATCGGGCGTGTCCGAAATGACGGTCAGCCGCGTGCTGCGCAACCGCGGCGATGTCAGCAAGGCGACCCGCGCCCGCGTGCTGGAGGCGGCCAAGCGCCTGGGCTATGTGCCCAACAAGATCGCCGGCGCGCTGGCCAGCCAGCGGGTGAACCTGGTGGCGGTGATCATCCCGTCGCTCTCCAACATGGTCTTCCCGGAGGTGATGACGGGCATTTCCCAGGCGCTGGAGGATACCGACCTGCAGCCGGTGGTCGGCGTCACCGACTATCTGCCCGAGAAAGAAGAGCGCGTGCTCTACGAGATGCTCTCCTGGCGGCCCTCGGGGGTCATCATCGCGGGGCTGGAGCATAACGAGGCCAGCCGCGCCATGCTGCGCGGCGCCGGCATCCCGGTGGTGGAGATCATGGACGTCGACGGCACGCCCATCGATTCCTGCGTCGGCATCTCGCACCGGCGTGCCGGGCGGGAGATGGCGAAGGCCATCCTGAAGGCCGGCTACCGGCAGATCGGCTTCATGGGCACCAAGATGCCGCTGGACCACCGCGCGCGCAAAAGGTTCGAGGGGCTGACCGAGGCGCTGGCCAAGGGCGGGGTCGAGGTGGCCGACCAGGAGTTCTACGAGGGCGGCTCCGCCCTCGCCAAGGGGCGGGAGATGACGCAAGCCATGCTTGCGCGCAATCCCGACCTGGATTTCCTTTACTATTCCAACGACCTGATCGGCGCCGGCGGGCTTCTCTGGCTGCTGGAACAGGGCACGCCGGTGCCCGGGCAGATCGGGCTTGCGGGCTTCAACGGCGTGGAACTGCTGCAGGGTCTGCCGCGGCGCCTGGCGACGATGGATGCCTGCCGGGCGGAGATTGGCCGCAAGGCGGCGCAGATCATCGCCGCGCGCGTCGCCGGCGAGGCGGACCCCGCGCCGCAGATCGTGGCGCTGGAGCCGACGATCTCCTACGGCGACACGCTTCGCCGCTACTGAGGCGCCGCGCGCACCCGGCCCATATCGCGCGCCCGCCCGGCCCAGCGCCGCCGGGATCCCCTTCATCTCGCCCCAAATACTCAATCCCGCCGGCCGCCCCCCGCGCCCCGACCCGAAAACCTGGCGCCGCGCCCTCCACCGGGCCCGGATCCCCTTCATCTCGAAAAAAATACTCAAGGGCGCGGGGCGCAAACCCAGGGTTCAGACCCCGCCGTAATCCGGCGCGCGCTTTTCGAGGAAGGCCGCGATCCCCTCGGCCGCCTCCGGCCCGCCTGCCGCGCGGGCCATGGCGTCGCGTTCGGCGTCCAGCTGCTCGGCCTCGCTGCGCTCGTAGGCCTCGGCGACCAGCGCCTTGATCGCGCCTTGCGCGCGGCGCGGCCCGCGGGCCAGGGCGTCGGCCAGGGCCATCGCCTCGGCCTCGGCCTGGCCTGCGTCGCACAGCAGGTTGACAGCGCCGAGGGCGGCGAAGCGTTCGGCCTCCACCGGGCGGCCGAGCAGGCACATCTCGGCGGCCAGGGCGCGGGGGACCGATCGGGCAAGCGCCGCGGTCAGGCCGGCGTCGGGCACCAGCCCGGCCTTGACGTAGGCGGCGGTGAAGCGCGCGCCGCGCGCCGCGACCAGCAGATCGGCCGCCAGGGCCAGCGACAGGCCGGCGCCCGCCGCCCCGCCCTCGACCGCTGCGATCACCGGCACCGGGCAGGCGCGCAGCCCGCGCACCAGGTCGTGCAGCTCGTCCACCTTGGCGCGCCGTTCCGCCTCGCTCAGCTCGCGCCGGCTGCGCAGGGTGTTCAGATCGCCCCCCGCGCAGAAGAACCCGCCCTCGGAGGTCAGCACCAGCGCCCGCACCCGCGGCGCCTGCGCCCCCTCCAGGCCCTCGCGGATCGCGGCGTAAAGGTCGGGCGACAGCGCCCCGCGCCGCGCCGGGTTGGCGTTGACCACCACCAGGCGGTCGCCGCGATCTTCCAGCCGTGCCAATGCCATCTTCGGGGCCTCCTCTTATGCCGGCCCACCCTAGACGCGGCGGCGGGCGGCGAAAAGCGGGCCTTTCCCCGCGGCGGCGGCTGTGCAATCCCTGCGGCATCGCTAGGGAGAACGCGCGATGCGCTATCGCCGATACGGGATCTACTATTGCTTCCCCCCCGGCCCGCTGGCCGCGGCGGGCGCCGCCTGGCTGGGCTGGGATATCGACCGCGGCGCCCCGGCCGCGCCGCCGCCCGGTGCCGACTGGCCCGCGGCGCGGGCGGGCTGGGTGGCGCGCCCCTCGCGCTACGGCTTTCACGCCACGATGAAGCCGCCCTTCACCCCCCTGCCCGGCAGCGAAGATGCCGCGTTGCGCCGCGCCTTTGCCGCGCTGTGCCGCGCCGCCGCGCCGGTGGAGGTGCCGGGACTGGCGCTGGCGCGCATGGGCCGTTTCCTGGCGCTGGAGGCCGAGGGCGACGCGGCGCCCCTGCGCGCCCTGCACGCCCGCGCGCTGGCCGCGCTGGAGCCCTTCCGCGCCCCCCCGGGCGAGGCAGAGCTGGCGCGCCGCGCGCAAGCCCGGCTCAGCGCCCGCCAGTCCGCGAACCTGCTGCGCTGGGGCTACCCGCACGTGATGGAGGATTTCCGCTTCCACGTCACCCTGACCGGCCCGCTGCCGCCCGAGGACCGCGCCCCGGCCCGGGCGGTGCTGGAGCGGGACCTCGTGCCCCTGCTGCCCCGGCCCTTCCGCCTGGAGGCGCTGAGCCTGGTGGGCGAGGACGAGGCCGGGCGCTTCCACCTCGTGCAGCGGCTGCCCCTCACCGGCTGAGCGTGGCGGGACGCGGTGCGCGCTATTCCAGCAGCCGTGCGTGCACCCGCTCAAGGTCGATCTCGGCCACCGGGGCGCTGCGCGCCGGGTCCGGGTCATAGCCGAAAAGCTCGAAATCGCGGGCGTAGATCTCGCGCACCAGGTGGATCGACAGATCGTCGAAAAAGGCCTCGACCGGGTGCGCGCGGCGCGGGCCGTGCGATGCGCTTTCGTTGAAGCGCGGCATTCGCGCCGGGTCGAGCCGGTGCGCCCCCGGCGCGGCCGCCAGCACCTCGCGCAGGCCGCTTTCCAGCTCCTCCACCCGCAGGATGCGGTCGTAGCGCCCGCCGGCCCGCACGAAGGTCGAGACATGGCCCGAGGCGGCGGACCAGTGGATGTCCGGCTCCATCGGCTTGCGGAACAGGATCGTGTCGCGGGCGAACAGCAAGAAGCGGCGGAAGCTGGCG
>JBPEXR010000024.1:0-1898 GCA_052031355.1 Paracoccaceae bacterium | reverse complement strand
GGTCCTCGCCGTCGAGGAAGCGCATGACGCGCGTGCCGGTGCCTTCGCGCCGCGCGTGGACCAGCGGCAGGGCGCTGTCGTCCAGCGACATCAGGTCCACCCCGAAGCCGCGCGTGGCGACCACGGCGCCGCGGCGCAGGGTGACCGTCTGCTTGTCCTCGGTGGCGTAGGTGCGGTGCGTGCCGTTGCGCGCCACCTCGCGCAGAAAGCCGCTTTGCTCGCGCTGCGGCACCGCCAGGATGGCCAGCGCGCCGGGCGAGGCGGCCAGGGCACGGGCCACCGCCGCATCGTCGGGGGCCGGGCGCGGCGCGGTCTCGCCGAACATCTCGCCCAGGGCGGCGACCGCCTGGTTGAGGCCGGGGCCACTGTCGCGGTTGCCGCAGCCGGCCAGGGGCAGGGCGGCGACCAGCGCGCCCAGAAGCAGGGTCTTTCGCATGCTCATCTCCAGAATTTCCCCCAGCGCTCTTCCATCATCGGGCGGTGGTAGTCGCGCACCGTCTCGTAGAGGCGGCCGTCCACTTCCAGCCGGGCGCCGCCGTCGCGTTTCAGCGACTGGATGGTGATGGTGTTGGTGGTCTTGGTCGGGGTGCCGAAGAAGTAGGACATGGGCACGGTGAAGCGGATGCCCTTGTCGAAGGAGCCTTCGCCGAAGTCCTCGAAGGGCACGTCGGTCAGCGTGGCATAGGCGCCGACGCGCCAGCCGTTGCCGAACTCGCGGTCGACCGAAAGCGTGGCGCCGTAGTCCCCGGCGAGGTAGCGCCCGACGTCGAGCTGCGCGTGATAGCCGCTGCCGAAGTCGTAATAGGCCGAGACATGGCCGTTGACCGCCGGGATCTCGCCGCTGGAGGTCTGGCGGCTGCGCAGCCCGAAGAGCTGGTCGTAATCGCGCGGCTGGACGTAGTTCACCTCGGCCCCGAAGGCGAGGCGCGAATCGACCGGCTTCCACAGCACCTCGCCCGAGATGCCGGCGTACATACGCTCGAGGTAGCCGACGGTCACGCGGCTGTAGACGTCCGGCGCCGGGCGGCCGTAATGGGCCAGGGTCAGGCGGTCGATCGCCGGGTCCGCCTCGATCGCGTAGAGGCGCGAATCGGTGCGCACGCGGGGGATGGCGCTTTCGGTCTCGTTGGTATTGTCGTCGAGGTTGCCGACGACCTTCTTGCGGATCGAGGTCGAGGCGACGAGGCCCGGGGCGATGTGCCAGTCGGCCTCGAACCGCAGGCCGGCGTCGGCGCGCAGCGGATCGTCGGGATCGAAGATGCTGAACGACAGGTAGGGCGAGACGCCCCACGACAGGCGTGGGTAGCTTTCGAGCTCGGCCCGCGGCGCCAGGCGGAATCCGTCGGACATGCGGGTGCGGGCCAGCATCTCTGCCGCGGCGTCATGCTCCAGCGCCTCCAGGTCAGCGCGTTGCAGCGTCACCGCGGTGGCGGCCATGCCGTTCTCCACCGGCACGATCACGAAAGTCTCGACCGAGGCCGGCAGGTGGCGCGTCATGTGCCGCGCCGCCCGGCCGACCGCCTGGGCGGTGGCGTCGTAGCGGGCGTTGCGCAGGCGCAGAACGGCGCGCTTGGGCTCCAGCGCCAGCCCGTCGAGGGCGAGGCCGTCCTCCTTCAGCGCCGCCGCCAGCCGTGCCCGCGTGCCCTGTTGGGCCTGCGGATCGATGGTCCAGCCGAGGTCGCGCCCGGCGCCGGGGGCGCGGACCTGGACCGGGGCCGGCGCCTCTTCCCGCCCGCCGGAGGTGGGCGCGATGCGCGGGTTCAGGTGGAACGTCAGCTGGCCGCCGATCTCGGTCCCGTTGACGACGTAGAGGGAGGCCTGCGTGCTGTTGCCCAGCCGGTAGTCCAGCCCCGCGTTGATCGAAGAGGTCCGGCTTTGCCCGCCGGTGTCCGTCTCGC
>JBPEXR010000239.1:0-2089 GCA_052031355.1 Paracoccaceae bacterium | reverse complement strand
CGCCGCAGCAGCCCCCTGCCGCCGCGCTGCCCGGGCGCAGCGGGTCGGCAAAGAGCGCGCTGCCGCCCAGCGCCTTGGTCGCCAGCCCGCCGGCCAGGCCGATGCTCACCGCCGCCGCCGTCTTGGCAATGGCGAAGGGAAAGCCCAGCGTGCCCGCGGTGACCAGGAACATCGCCGGGTCCATCAGCGGCGAGGCCAGCCAGAAGGCCATGACCGCCCCCAGCGGCGCGCCCACGGCCAAAAGTGCCGCGATGAAGGGGATCACCTCGCAGCTGCAGAAGGGCGACAGCCCCCCGGCCAGCGCCGCCAACACGATCATGCGCAGCTCGCGCCCCTCGAAGGCGCGGGCCAGCAGCGTCTCGGCGCCCGTCGCCTTCAGCCAGCCGACGGCAAGGATGGCGAAAAGGATGAAGGGCGCCGTATCCGCCAGGGCGCGCGCGGTGAAAGCCGCGGTTTCTGCCGCCTGATCGGGGGCAAGGACCAGCAGCGCCGCGAAGATCAGCGCCAGCGCGGCCCAGGCGGGGTCGGGCCGCGGCAGGCGGCGCGCGGCGCGGGTGAGGCCAAGGTCAGTCATGGGGCACCTCCCCAGCGGCGGGCGTCGTCCCGGCCTCGGCCCCGTGGGCATCGCAGGCCTCGCCCGCCTCGACGCAGCAGGATTTCAGAAGGAAGGCCGAAAGCGCCTTCACCTCCTCGTAGGCGACGGCGGCGCAGATGACCGACCGGCCTTGACGCGTCTGCCGCACCAGACCGGCCTGCGCCAGGATACGAAGATGGTGGGTCAGGGTCGAGCCGGTGATGCCGCTGCGCGCGCCCAGCGCGCCGATCGACAGCCCCTCGGGGCCGGCGCGCACCAGGCAGCGCAGCACCGCCAGACGCTGCTCCGAGCCCAGCGCCGCGAAACTGGAGGCGGCGAGGCTGAGGTCGAGATCGTCGAAATGCTCTGCTTTCATATTTCTAGTCCTCTCGAAATGTGCTGCCACGCTAGGGCCACGGCCGGCACGACGTCAAGACATTTCTAGAAATCTAGTGATGTTGAAATATCCCCCGGCGCTGACGCCGGCGGCGCGGGTGCCTATATGGCCCCGCATGGACGAATTGATCGACCGCATCTCTGCCTGCCGGCTTTGCACCGGGCGCTTCGCCGCCACGGCCACCGCG
Source organism: Paracoccaceae bacterium (assembly GCA_052031355.1). GTDB lineage: Bacteria > Pseudomonadota > Alphaproteobacteria > Rhodobacterales > Rhodobacteraceae > JBPEXR01. The sequence goes on along the minus strand of JBPEXR010000239.1, from coordinate 931 downwards.
CATCGGCCGCGGCCGGTCACCTGGCTGTCGCGTGAGGCGCGTATCCTGGTGGCGGGCCAGGCGCCGGGGGCGCGGGTCCATGCCTCGGGCAAACCCTTCACCGACCCGTCGGGCGTGCGCCTGCGCCAGTGGATGGATGTCACCGAGGCAGAGTTCTACGACCTGTCGCGCGTCGCCGTGCTGCCCACCGCCTTCTGCTTTCCCGGCTACAACGCCGCCGGCAGCGACCTGCCGCCGCCCGCGATCTGCGCGCGCACCTGGCATGCGCAGGTGCTGGAGGCGATGCCCAACCTGCGGCTGAAGCTGCTGATCGGCGGCTACGCCCAGCGCTGGCACCTGGGGACCCGCGCCAGCGTGACGGACGTGGTGCGCAATTGGCGCGACGCGCCCGATGGCGTCATTCCCTTGCCACATCCCTCCTGGCGGAATACGGCGTGGCTGAAGAAGAACCCCTGGTTCGAGGAAGAGCTTGTCCCGGTGCTGCGGCGCCGCGTGCGGGCGCTATTGGACGACGCGAAGGAGCCGTGATGACGACGCCCAGCCCCCTCGACGCGGCGCATGCCGCCATGCAGGCCGCGCCCGACGACGACGCCGCGCGGCTGCGCTTTCACGCGCGCCTCGCCGATACCGAGCTTGTCGTCCTGCTGGAGCGAGAGCCCGAGGGCGAAACGCTGGCCCCCCGCAGCATCACCCACGCCGGGCATGATTTCGTGCTGGCCTTCGACAGCGAGGCGCGGCTGGCCGAGTTTGCCGGCGCAGCCGCCCCCTATGCCGCGCTGCCGGGGCGGGTGCTGGTGCAGATGCTGGCGCAGGGCGGCGCCGGACTGGCGCTGAACCTCGAAGTCGCGCCCTCCGCCTACCTGGCCCCGCCGGAGGCGATGCGCTGGCTGGCCGGCACGCTGGAGGCCGCGCCCGAGGCCGGCGAGGGGCG
>JBPEXR010000238.1:0-4821 GCA_052031355.1 Paracoccaceae bacterium | reverse complement strand
AGGCGCCGTGCAACAGGAGACGCAGCATGAGCGATACAGGCTACACCCCGCCGAAGGTCTGGACCTGGAACCCCGGGAACGGGGGCGAGTTCGCCTCGATCAACCGGCCGGTGTCCGGCGCGACCCACGACAAGGAACTGCCGGTGGGCGAGCATCCGCTGCAGCTCTACTCCCTCGCCACGCCCAACGGCGTGAAGATCACCGTCATGCTGGAGGAGCTGCTGGAGGCCGGGCACGACGCCGAATACGACGCCTGGCTGATCCGGATCGGCGAGGGGGACCAGTTCTCCAGCGGGTTCGTGAAGATCAACCCCAACTCCAAGATCCCGGCGCTGCTGGACCGCGGGGCGGGCGACCGGCGCGTCTTTGAAAGCGGGTCGATCCTGCTCTACCTGGCCGAGAAGTTCGGCGCCTTCCTGCCGCGGGACGGGGCCGAGCGCACGGAGGTGATGAACTGGCTCTTCTGGCAGATGGGCAGCGCGCCTTACCTGGGCGGCGGTTTCGGCCATTTCTACGCCTATGCGCCGGAGAAGTTCGAGTACCCGATCGACCGCTTCACGATGGAGGTCAAGCGCCAGCTCGACGTGCTGGACAAGCACCTGGAGGGGCGCGAGATGATGGTGGGCGCGGCGCCGACCATCGCCGACTGGGCGATCTGGCCCTGGTACGGGCAGCTGGTGCTGGGCCGGCTCTACAACGCGGGCGAGTTCCTGGACGTCGAAAGCTACGCCAACGTGCTGCGCTGGGCCCGGGCTATCGACGCGCGGCCGACGGTGCAGCGCGGGCGCATGGTCAACCGCGCCTCGGGCGATCCGGCCATGCAGCTGCGCGAACGCCACAGCGCGCGCGACTTCGAAACCCGCACCCAGGACAAGCTGGAAGCCGCGGAATAGGCGCGGCATTTTTTGCGCCGCGGGCGGTTGTCCGCGGCGCATGTCATGCTAGCTTCGCCCGGAAATAGAAAACCAGAAAGCCGGAACGAATGAGCAACAGTTTGAAGGACGTATTGGCGATCCTCACCGAGGACTTCGACGCCACGCTCGACGCATGGCTCGAGACGCAGAAGGCCGAAGGGGTGCGCCGCCCCGATCTTTTCTCGGTCAAGGAAAGCCGCCGGCAACTGGGCGAGCTGTTGCGCGGCATGTGCGAGGGCCTGGCCGAGTTCCGCGACGACGACGACTTCGATTTCGACAAGCCCGAATGGTCCGCCCTGCGCAGCGCGCTGGACGAGGTGACGCACGAGCGGGTCGAGCGGGGCGTGTCGCCCACCGAGATGGCGACCTTCGTTCTGGCCCTCAAGCAGCCGGTCTTCGCGCGGCTGCGCGAGCGGCTGGCCAAGTCGCCGGAGGAGCTGGTCTCGGCCGTGACCCAGTTCAGCCGCGTGGTCGATGCGGTGGCGATGCAGAGCAACGAGCATTTCATCGCCGAGCGCGACCAGATCATCGAGCGCCAGCGCTCGGAGATGATGGAGCTCTCGACCCCGGTCGTGCAGCTCTGGGACCGGGTGCTGACCATCCCGCTGATCGGCACGCTGGATTCGCTGCGCGCCCAGGAGGTGATGGAGAACCTGCTGAACGCCATCGTCGAGCATAGCGCCGAGGTGGTGATCGTGGACATCACCGGGGTGCGCGTGGTCGACACCCAGGTCGCCCAGCACCTGCTGCGCACCGCCGCCGCCGTGCGCCTGATGGGCGCCGAGGCGATCATCAGCGGCATCAGCCCGAAGATTGCCCAGACCATGGTCGAGCTGGGCGTCGACGTGGGCGAGGTTTCCACCCGCCCGACGATCCGCGCCGCGCTGGCCGATGCCTTCGGCAAGGTGGGCTTCGAGATCACCCCCAAGGGGGCGGCCCTGGTCGGGGGTGCCGGCGGGGGCGCCGGTGTCTGAAAGCGCCTCCGTCTACCTTGTCGACCAGGTCCTGCTGGTGGCGATCCCCGATAACATCACCGATTCGGAGATCATCAACCTGCAGGAGGAACTGTCGAACCGCATCGTCTCGGCGGGCGCGCGCGGCGTGGTGATCGACATCTCCGCGCTGGAGATCGTCGACACCTTCGTCGGCCGGGTGCTGGCGCAGCTGTCGTCCATGGCGCGGCTGCTGGCGGCCGAGACCTATGTCGTGGGCATGCGCCCCGCGGTGGCCATGACGCTGGTCGAGCTGGGGATGGACCTCTCGGGCTCCAAGACCGCGCTGTCGCTCAGCCACGCGGTGCGGGCGCTGCGGAGGGACGGTCTGGCGTGACGGGCCCGGCGCGCCCGCCGGCGATGGAGCGGCACGTGCCGCTGCGCGCCGAGCGGGACATCGCCCTGGCGCGGGCCGCGGCGGGGCAGCTGTGCGACGCGCTGGGCTCGGGCGCGCTGCGCAAGACGCGCTTCGTCACCGCGGTCTCCGAGATCGCGCGCAACGCGGTCGATCACGGCGGCGGCGGGATGCTGGTGCTGCAGGGCGACGCGCGGCGGCGGGCGATCTTCGCGCGCTGCGTGGACGACGGCCCCGGCATCGCCGAGATCGAGCGCGCGCTCGGGGACGGCTATTCCACCGCCGGCAGCATGGGCAAGGGCCTGGGCGGGGCGCGGCGGCTGGTCGATCGGTTCGAGCTTGGAAATCGCCCCGAAGGGGGCCTGTGGGTTGAGTTGAGATCGTCGCTGTGAAGCATTCCATCCCCGTCACCGAGCGGAGCGCCATCGCCGAATGCCGCCGCGCCGCGCGCATCTGGGCCGAGGCCTCGGACCTGCCGCGCGAGCGTTGCGACGCGGTGGCCATCGTCGCTTCGGAGGCGGCGACGAACCTGCTGCGCCACGCCGAGCAGGGGCGCCTCTACCTGCAGCGGGTGCCGGGGCGCGAGGGGCCCTGGCTGCTGCTGGCGGCCGTCGACAAGGGCCCGGGGATCGAGGATGTCGACGCCGCCCTCTGCGACGGGCAAAGCACCGCCGGATCGGCCGGCACGGGCCTGGGCGCCATGCGCCGCCTGTCGGACCGGTTCGACATCTACAGCACGCCCCGGGGCACCACCGTCACCTGCGAGTTCGGCAGCGGCCCGCGCGCCATGGCGGGGGTGGAGCTGGGCGCCTTCCTGCGCAACCACCCGGGCGAGACCGCCTGCGGCGACGGCTGGGCCGCCCGCAGCCGTGGCGGCGTTTTCGAGCTGATGGTCGTCGACGGGCTGGGCCATGGCCCCCGCGCCGCCGCCGCCGCCCGCGAGGCGCTGGAGGCCTTCGAGGGCACCCGCGCCGAGGACCCGGGCGAGGTGCTGGTGGACCTTTCCGAGCAGCTTTTGGGCAGCCGCGGCTCGGTCACTGGCCTGGCGCGCATCGAAAGCGCCGACGGCACGCTGCGCTACGCGGGCATCGGCAATATCTCGGCGGCGATCCTGTCGCCCACCGGGGCGCTGAAGCGTCTGGTGGGCGCGACGGGCGGCTGGGCGGCCCGGTCCGCCGCGGCCTGACAGAGGAACGCAAGCTGGCGCGCGGGGATCTGCTGCTGCTGCACAGCGACGGGCTGTCCACCCTGCGCGAGGGCGAGGGGCTGGCCGCGCTGGCGCGCCGCCCGGCGGCCACGGTGGCGGCCACGCTGCTGCACGGGCTGAACCGCGGGCGGGACGATTCCTGCCTGGCGGTGGCGCGGATCGAGGGGACCGAGGCATGAGGCTGGGCAGCATCCGCATCGAGAACGACCGCGACATCGTGCGCCTGCGCGAGATGGGCGAGACCGCCGTGGCCGAGGTGGGCTTTCGCGGCTTCGCGGCGACGCGCATCGTCACCTCGATGCTGGAGCTGGCGCGCAACGTGCTGGACCACGCCGGCGGCGGGCGGGCGGAGCTGTTTCTGCGCCGCCGCGGCGGCTCGGTCGAGTTCGTGATCGAAACGGTGGACCAGGGGCCGGGCATCCCCGACGCCGGCCGCTACAAGCGGGGCGATGTCGCGCCGGGGCCGCGCCGCGGCGCCGGGCTGGGCCTGGGACTGCGCGGGGTGGGCCGCATGGCCGACCGGTTCGACGTGCAAAGCAGCCAGGAGGGCAGCCGGGTGACGGCCGTCTTCCGCACCGCGCTGGACGCCGAGGCGCAGCAGGACGCGGCGGAGCGCGTCTCGCAGCGGCTGCGCGCCTCCGAGCGCGAGGACCCGGCCGAGATCCTCTCGCGCCAGAACCGCGAGCTGATGGAGGCGCTGGCCGAGCGCGACCTGCTGATGGCCGAGATGCACCACCGCACCAAGAACAACCTCGGGCTGGTGCTGTCGCTGATGCGGCTGAGCCGCGCCAGCACCGAGAACGAGGAGACCCGCGGCGTGCTGCGCGACCTGGAGACGCGGGTCAGCGCCATCGCGCAGGTGCACGACCAGCTGCAACGCTCCACCGCCAGCGGGGCGATCAACTTCCTGCAGCTGATGAAGGACGTCGGCGCGCGCATCTCCAGCGCCTTCGCCTCGCCCGAATGCGCGATCGAGGTGAAGGTCGAGGGCGATACCTTCCTGCTGCCCTCCAGCCCCGCGGTGGACCTGTCGCTGGTGGTGGGCGAGCTGCTGACCAACGCCTGCAAATACGCCTTCCCGGACCGGGCGCGGGGCCTCATCACCCTGCGCTGCGCGGTCGAGGGGGACGAGATGCGCCTTCTGGTGCGCGACGACGGCGTCGGCCTGCCCAAGGACGCGGTCCGCCCCGAGCGCGCCTCCTCGCTGGGTTGGCGGATGGTCCGCTCCATGGTGCAGAAGCACGGCGGGCTTCTGGAGACCGAAAGCCGCGACGGGCTGATCGTCAACATGACCTTCCGCGCCGAAACGCTGGGCCTGCAGCCTCCGCCGCCGGAAGCGGACAAGCCGGCAGA
>JBPEXR010000237.1:0-1829 GCA_052031355.1 Paracoccaceae bacterium | reverse complement strand
CGGGCGCAGGCGGCGCTCGACGCGGCCGCCGCCACACCGGGGGTGCGGATGATCGACCCCTGGCCGCGGCTCTGCACAGCCCAAACCTGCGGCGGCATCGACGGGGAGGCGGTGCTCTATTTCGACACCAACCACCTGACCAACCAGGGCGCGCTGGCGCTGCGCAGCCTCTGGGCGCCCTTCTTCGCCGCCACTGCCGCCGGCACCGGGCCGAAGGCCGCGGCTGCCGGTCCGGCGCTGGGCACTACCGCGGGCGAGGTGCGGCGTGAGTGACGCGATCCTCTCGGCCCGCTGGGATGTCATCATCGTCGGCGCCGGCCTGGGCGGCGGGTTGGCCGGGCGCCGTTTGGCCGAGGCGGGCCTCAGGGTGCTGTTCCTCGAACGCGGCCGCGCCGGCTGGCGGCGCGAGGCGCAGGCCTTCGACTTCCAGATGTTCGACCCGGAGGCGCGACTGATGCACGGCCTCTGGCCCGCGCCGGTGCGGGCGACGCTGGACGGCCGGCCCCTGGGCGGTTTCGCGGCGGTGGGGGCGGGGGTCGGCGGCTCTTCGGCCTTCTACGCCGCGGCGCTGGAGCGTCCGGCCCGGCACGATTTCGAAAGCACGCCGCAGCTTGCGCACCCGGCGGGGGGCTGGCCCGGCGGCTACGACGCATGGGCGCCCTACCTCGACGCGGCGGGGCGGCTGCTGGAGGTCTGCGGCACGCCCGATCCCCTGTCGCCCGAGCCGCCGCCGCCCCTGCGCCCGCCGCCCGCCGCCGATCCGCTGACCGAGGCGCTGATGGCGCGGCTGGGCCGGGCCGGCCTTTCGCCCTACCGCGTGCACACCGGGGTGCGGCACCTGCCGGGATGCACGGCCTGCCTGGGGCGGAAATGCCCCCGGCCCTGCAAGATGGACGGCCGCTCCGCCGGGGTGGAGCCGGCGCTGGCCACCGGCCGGGCGGCGCTGCTGGACGATTGCGAGGTGACGCAGATCCTGGCCGAGGGCGGGCGCGTCACCGGGCTGCGGCTGCGCCGGGGCGGGCAGGATACGACGCTCTCCGCGCCGCAGATCGTCCTGGCCGCCGGAGCTTTCGGCAGCCCGCGGCTGCTGCTGCGCTCGGTCAGCGAGGCCTGGCCGGAGGGTTTGGGCAACCGGCACGACCAGGTGGGGCGCAACCTGATGTTTCACCTCAACGAGATGTTTGCCCTCTGGCCGCCGCGCGGCGCGCCGGCGGGCGATCCCGTGCGCGCCATCGCGCTGCGCGATTTCTACACGCTGGAGGGCGCGCGCCTGGGGCTGGTGCAGGCGATGGGGCTGGCGGCGGGCTACGGCGACATCTTGCACGCGCTGCGCCAGCGGGCGGCGCGCCGCGGGCTGGACCGCCTGCCGGGGGTGCACGCCGGGCTGCGCCTTCCGGCCGCGCTGGCGGCGCGGATGCTGGGCCGGGCGCAGATCTTCGTCGGGCTGATCGAGGACCTGCCCGAGCCCGGGAACCGCGTGGTGCTGGACGCCGAGATGCCCGAGGCGCTGGCCTTCCACTACCGCGTCACGCCCGAGCTGCGCCGCCGCCGCCGCCTGTTCCGCCGCGCGCTGCGCCGGCGGCTGCGCGGGCTGCCGCACATGCTGCTGACCACGGCGCCGGAGCCGAACCTGGGCCATGCCTGCGGCACGCTGCGCCTCGGCGCGCGGCCGCAGGCGTCGGCCTGCGACGAAGGCGGCCGGGTGCACGGGCTGGCCAACCTCTGGGTGGCGGATGCCAGCGGGTTTTGCAGCGCCACGGGGGTGAACCCGGGGCTGACGGTGGCGGCGCTGGCGCGGCGCGGCGGCGTTGTCTTTCTTTGGGTATTGG
>JBPEXR010000236.1:0-8564 GCA_052031355.1 Paracoccaceae bacterium | reverse complement strand
GATCACCGCCGCCGCCTCGCGGCGCGGGCCCGGGGCGGGCGGCGGCGCGGGCGCAGGCTCGACGCGGTTGATCAGGGCGATCTCGGCCAGTGCCCAGAGGGACATCCCCCCGAAAAGCACCAGCGAGGGCGCATCGCCGTTGACCAGCAGGTGCGCCGCGGCCCAGACCAGCAGCGCCGTCAGCATCGGGTGGCGCAGCCAGCGGCGCGGGGCGGCGCGCATCTCGCCGCCGATCAGCAGGTAGGCCGCCAGCAGCATCGCCAGGTTGTTGATCCCGGTCAGCATGGGCGTCCGGCCCCACCAGACGGCGCCATCCGCGGCGCGGTAGCCCAGGATCATCAGCACCAGCCCCAGGCCCACGCCCAGCGCCACGGCGCCCTTGCCTGCCTGCCCCATCGCCGCGCGCCGCTGCGGGGCCAGGCGCTTGAAGAGATGCGCCGCGACCCACAGCCCGAGGCCGGCGAGAAGCATCAGCCAGCCCATGTCAGGCCGCCTCGATCGCGCGGGCCTGCGCCAGAAGGCGGCGCGCGCTTTCGACATGCAGGTTCTCGACGATCTTGCCATCGACCACGGCGACGCCCTGGCCCGCGGCCTCGGTCTGCTCGAAGGCCTCGATCTGCCGGCGCGCGAGGGCGATCTCTTCCTCCGTCGGGGCAAAGACGCGGTTGGTGACGTCCAGCTGCGCCGGGTGGATCAGCGTCTTGCCGTCAAAGCCCAGCGCCCGGCCCTGGCGGCACTCGGCCTCCAGCCCCGCCTCGTCCTTGAAGGCGTTGTAGACCCCGTCGATGGCGCGGCAGCCGCCGGCGCGGGCGGCCAGGACGATGCTTTGCAGCGACATCTGCAGCGGGCCGCGGTCGGCCGGCACGTGGCAGCCCAGTTCCTTCACCAGGTCGTTGGTGCCGGCGACCAGCCCGGCGACCCGCGGGTGATCGGCGATTGCCAGCGCGTTCAGAATGCCGCGCGGCGTCTCCATCATCGCCCAGATCGGGGTGTCGGCCTCCAGGTGCTCGGCCAGCGCGTCGATCTGCTCGGGCCCGTCGACCTTGGGCAGCAGCACCGCGTCCAGCGGCGCGGCGCGCAGCGCCTCGGCATCGCCGCGGCCCCAGGGCGTGTCCAGCGCATTGATGCGCACGATCCGCGCCCGGTTGCCGTAGCCGCCCTGCTCCAGCGCTTCCAGCAGGGTGTTGCGCGCGGCGGTCTTGGCGTCCGGGGTGACCGCGTCCTCCAAGTCGAAGATGATCGCGTCGGCCGCCAGCCCCCGCGCCTTCTCCAGCGCGCGATCCTTGGAGCCGGGGATATAGAGCACCGAGCGGTAGGGGCGCAGATCGTCGGACATCGGGACCTCCTCACGGGGAAACAAAGTTGCGCCGAATGGGGCATTTTTTGCGGGATGTATCAAGCCCGTTTTCGCCGCAACGCAGAAATTCCCAAGATTTCAGCGACGATCTTAACGTTAACACGCCCTTCAGCGAAAGCCGCGCAGGCTGTCCTCCTCCCGATGCGCAGCATGGAAAGGACATGCCATGACCCCCCGTTCCTTCGCCCTGATCGCCGGCGCGGCGCTTGCGGCCGGGCTTGCCGGCGACGCCCAGGCCGGGCCGAAATGCGCGCCCCGCGACGCGGTCGTCACGCAACTCGCCACCCGCTACGGCGAAAGCCGACAATCGATCGGCCTGGGCGCCAACAACGCGATGATCGAGGTTTTCGCCAGCACCGAGACCGGCACCTGGACGATCCTCGCGACCCGCCCCAGCGGCGTGGCCTGCATCGTCGCCGCCGGCCAGGCCTTCGAGACGCTGGCCGAAGCCCTGCCCGGCAAGGGCAACGACGCCTGATGCGGCCGCGGACCGGCGGCGCGGGGGTGCGCCCCGCCCGTCAGGTCAGACCATCGAAGACCAGTTTGACCCCGGTCACGGTTAACAGAACGTAAGTGACGGCGAAGAAGGCGCGCTCGGGCACCAGCCAGTGGGCGCACACGCCGGCCCAGGCGCCCAGCAGCGCCGCGGGCGCCAGGACCAGCGCCGCGGTCCACGTCTCCCGCGTGAAGATGCCGAGGCCCGCGTAGGGCACGAATTTCGCGATGTTGAGCGACCAGAAGACCAGCACCGTGGTGGCCTGGAAGCTGGTCTTGTCGATGCGGCGCGACAGCAGGTAGACCGCCGCCGCCGGCCCGCCCGCGTGGCTGACGAAGCTGGTGAACCCGGCCACCAGCCCCGCCGCGGCGCCCAGGCCGCGCGGCAGGGCGCGGCCCGGCGGGCGCAGCCATCCGCGCGCCCGGGCCAGTTGCCAGGCGACGAAGGCCAGCGCAATCGCGCCGATCAGCACCCGCACGTGGTCGGCATCGGCCAGGCTGTAGAACAGCGCGCCCAGCGCCACCCCCGGCACGCCGCCCAGGATCAGCGCCAGCGCCGCGCCGCGGTCCCAGCGCCCCCAGTAGGGCCGCAGCGTGGCCGCGTCGATCAGCATCAGCAGCGGCAACATCACCCCCAGCGCCTGCCCGGGCGTCAGCACCAGCGCGAGAATCGCCGCCGAGGCGAAGGCCGCGCCCGAACCGAAGCCGCCCTTGGAGATGCCGGCGAAGATCACCGCCGGCAGGGCCAGCGCCAGGAAGGCGGGATCGAAGGGCGAGGGCATGGCGCGAATCCTTGGGCTTTGCGCGCACTTAAGCGCGCCCGGCGCCCCGCGTCATCCCCCGCGGGCGCCGCCCCGGACCCGCCCGCGGTGCTGCGCTGCGGCAAAAGCCAGGGGCCCCGCTCTTGCGCGACGCGGCGATACGCCTTAGGCCATGCGCGACACAAACGGACCGGAGAGACTTTCCATGGCCAGACCCAAGATTGCCCTCATCGGCGCAGGCCAGATCGGCGGCACCCTCGCCCATCTGGCGGCCCTGAAAGAGCTGGGCGACGTCGTCCTGTTCGACATTGCCGAAGGCACCCCCGAAGGCAAAGCGCTCGACATCGCCGAATCCGGCCCCGTCGACGGCTTCGACGCCAAGATGTCGGGCACCCAATCCTACGAGGATATCGCCGGCGCCGATGTCTGCATCGTCACCGCGGGCGTGCCGCGCAAGCCGGGGATGAGCCGCGACGACCTGCTCGGCATCAACCTGAAGGTGATGAAGTCGGTCGGTGAAGGCATCCGCGACCACGCGCCGGACGCCTTCGTGATCTGCATCACGAACCCGCTGGACGCGATGGTCTGGGCGCTGCGCGAATTCTCCGGCCTGCCGCACGAGAAGGTCGTCGGCATGGCTGGCGTGCTGGACAGCGCGCGCTTCCGCCACTTCCTGAGCCTGGAGTTCGACGTCTCCATGCGCGACGTCACCGCCTTCGTGCTGGGCGGCCACGGCGACACGATGGTGCCGCTGGTGCGCTATTCCACCGTTGCCGGCATCCCGCTGCCCGACCTGGTGAAGATGGGCTGGACCACGCAGGAGAAGCTGGACGCGATCGTGCAGCGCACCCGCGACGGCGGCGCCGAGATCGTCGGCCTGCTGAAGACCGGCTCGGCCTTCTACGCCCCGGCCGCCTCGGCGATCGAGATGGCGGAAGCCTACCTCAAGGACCAGAAGCGCGTCCTGCCCTGCGCGGCCTATGTTGATGGCGCACTGGGCCTGAAGGGCATGTACGTCGGCGTGCCGACGGTGATCGGCGCCGGCGGCGTCGAGCGCATCGTCGACATCCAGATGACCAAGGACGAGAAGGCGATGTTCGACAAGTCGGTCGACGCCGTCAAAGGCCTGGTCGAGGCGTGCAAGGGCATCGACGACAGCCTGGCCTGATCGGCCGAAGACTGAACGCGACGCGGGGGCCGGTCGATCCGGCCCCCGATTCGTTTCCCCCGCGGCACCCAGGCCGCCCCGCCCCGGCGCGGACCTTGGGCGAGCATGGGGAACGCACGAATATTACCGACGCGCGAGGCTGTGATCACAGCTTTTCGGCGTGTGATCACAAAGGCCGAAAATTCGGCGGATATCCCCGCGAAACTGCAAAAACCGTTTAAACCCGGTCAACCACTGTGCCTATAGATGGGCGAATGCAGCAACACGGGACAGCATCATGAACATTCATGAGTACCAGGCGAAGGCCCTGCTTCGCGACTACGGCGCCCCGGTCTCGGACGGTCGCGTCGTCCTGCGGGCCGAGGAGGCGAAAACCGCCGCGGGCGAGCTGGACGGCCCGCTCTGGGTGGTGAAGGCGCAGATCCACGCCGGCGGCCGCGGCAAGGGCCACTTCAAGGAAGAAGGCGCCGGCGACAAGGGCGGCGTCCGCCTGGCCAAGTCGGTCGAGGAAGCCGCCGAGGAAGCGCGCAAGATGCTGGGCCGCACCCTGGTGACGCATCAGACCGGCCCCGAGGGCAAGCAGGTCGGCCGCATCTACATCGAGGACGGCTCGGGCATCGAGCGCGAGCTTTACCTCGCCCTGCTCGTCGACCGCCAGACCAGCCGCGTCTCCTTCGTCTGCTCGACCGAGGGCGGCATGGACATCGAGGAGGTCGCCGCGGCCACCCCCGACAAGATCCTGAGCTTCAGCGTCGATCCCGCCACCGGCTACCAGCCGTTCCACGGCCGCCGCATCGCCTTCGCCCTCGGGCTGGAGGGCAAGCAGGTCAAGCAGTGCGTCTCGCTGATGGGGCTGCTCTACCGTGCCTTCACCGAGAAGGACATGGAAATGCTGGAGATCAACCCGCTGATCGTCACCGACGAGGGCGATCTGAAGGTGCTGGACGCCAAGCTGAGCTTCGACGGCAACGCCATCTACCGCCACGCCGACATCGCCGCGCTGCGCGACGAAAGCGAGGAGGACCCCAAGGAACTGGCGGCCTCGAAGTACGACCTGAACTACATCGCCCTCGACGGCGAGATCGGCTGCATGGTCAACGGCGCGGGCCTGGCCATGGCGACGATGGACATCATCAAGCTGAAGGGCGCGGAACCGGCGAACTTCCTCGACGTCGGCGGCGGTGCCACGAAGGAGAAGGTCACCGAGGCCTTCAAGATCATCACCTCCGACAAGAACGTCAAAGGCATTCTGGTGAACATCTTCGGCGGCATCATGCGCTGCGACGTGATCGCCGAGGGCGTCGTCGCCGCGGTCAAGGAAGTGGGCCTGGAAGTGCCCCTCGTGGTGCGCCTGGAAGGCACGAACGTGGACAAGGGCAAGGAGATCATCAACGGCTCCGGCCTGAACGTGATCGCCGCCGACAACCTCAGCGACGCCGCTGAGAAGATCGTGAAAGCGGTGAAGGGGTAAAAGACATGGCCATTCTCGTTGACGAAAACACCAAGGTGATCTGCCAGGGTCTGACCGGCTCGCAGGGCACTTTCCACACCGAACAGGCGATCGCTTACGGCACCAAGATGGTCGGCGGCGTGACCCCCGGCAAGGGCGGGCAGACGCACCTGGACCTGCCGGTCTTCAACTCCTGCCACGAGGCGGTGGAGCGGACCGGGGCCAATGCCTCCGTCATCTATGTGCCGCCGCCCTTCGCGGCCGATTCGATCCTCGAGGCGATCGACGCCGAGATCCCGCTGGTGGTCTGCATCACCGAAGGCATCCCGGTGCTGGACATGATGAAGGTCAAGCGCGCGCTCGAAGGCTCCAAGACCACGCTGATCGGGCCGAACTGCCCCGGCGTCATCACGCCCGACGCCTGCAAGATCGGCATCATGCCCGGCCACATCCACAAGCGCGGCAAGGTGGGCGTCGTCTCGCGCTCCGGCACGCTGACCTACGAGGCGGTCAAGCAGACCACCGACGTGGGCCTGGGCCAGTCGACCTGCGTCGGCATCGGCGGCGACCCGATCAAGGGGACCGAGCATATCGACGTGCTGGAATGGTTCCTGGCCGATGACGAGACCGAGAGCATCATCATGATCGGCGAGATCGGCGGCAGCGCCGAGGAAGAAGCCGCGCAGTTCCTGGCCGACGAGAAGAAGCGCGGCCGCTGGAAGCCGACCGCCGGTTTCATCGCCGGGCGCACCGCGCCCCCGGGCCGCCGCATGGGCCATGCCGGCGCCATCGTCGCCGGCGGCAAGGGCGGCGCGGACGACAAGATCGAGGCGATGAAAAGCGCCGGGATCGTCGTTGCCGACAGCCCCGCCGGGCTGGGCGAGGCCGTGCTGAAGGCCATCGGCTGACCTTTCGCGGCAGGGCGGCGGACTTGCCCGCCCTGCCGCACCCTCTACCTGACGCGGCAAGCCCGCGCAGGGTGCGAACAGTCACCAAGGTGCATCCCATGACGGACCAGAGCCCCAACGACCAGTATCACGCCTCCAGCTTCCTGCAGGGGCACAACGCCGAGTACCTCGAACAGCTATACGCCCGCTACAGCGCCGACCCGAACGCCGTGGACGAGGCCTGGCAGGCCTTCTTCCGCGAGCTTGGCGATGCCGAGGGCGACGTGCGCAAGGAAGCGGCGGGCCCCTCCTGGGCGCGCGGCGACTGGCCGCCGAGCCCCGCGGACGAGCTGACCGCCGCGCTGGACGGGCAATGGCCCGAGGCCGCGGCCGAGATGAAGGGCGCCGGCGACAAGATCCGCGCCAAGGCGCAGGAAAAGGGCGTCGAGATCACCGACGACCAGGTGCAGCAGGCGGTGCTGGATTCGATCCGCGCGCTGATGCTGATCCGCGCCTACCGCATCCGCGGACACCTGGCGGCCGACCTCGACCCGCTGGGCCTGCGCGAGGAGGTGGCCCACCCGGAGCTGGATTACCGCTCCTACGGGTTCACCGACGCGGACATCGACCGCCCGATCTTCATCGACAACGTGCTGGGGCTGCAGATCGCCTCGATCCGCGAGATCGTGGACATCGTGCGCCGCACCTACTGTGGCACCTTCGCGCTGCAGTACATGCATATCTCCAACCCCGAGGAAAGCGCCTGGCTGAAGGAGCGGATCGAGGGGTACGGCAAGGAGGTGCGCTTCACCCGCGAGGGACGCAAGGCGATCCTCAACAAGCTGGTCGAGGCCGAGGGCTTCGAGAAGTTCCTGCACGTCAAGTACATGGGGACCAAGCGCTTCGGCCTCGACGGCGGCGAAAGCCTGATCCCGGCGATGGAGCAGGTGATCAAGCGCGGCGGCGCCCTGGGCGTCAAGGAGATCGTCATCGGCATGCCGCACCGCGGCCGCCTGTCGGTGCTGGCCAACGTGATGGGCAAGCCCTACCGCGCCATCTTCCACGAGTTCCAGGGCGGCAGCTTCAAGCCCGAGGACGTGGATGGCTCGGGCGACGTGAAATACCACCTCGGCGCCTCCTCGGACCGCGAGTTCGACGGCAACAAGGTGCACCTGTCGCTGACCGCCAACCCCTCGCACCTGGAGGCGGTGAACCCGGTGGTCCTGGGCAAGGCCCGCGCCAAGCAGGACCAGCTGAACAGCGATGACCGCACCGCGGTGCTGCCGGTGCTGCTGCACGGCGATGCGGCCTTTGCCGGCCAAGGCGTGGTGGCGGAATGCTTCGGCCTGTCGGGCCTGCGCGGCCACCGCACCGGCGGCACCATGCATATCGTGGTGAACAACCAGATCGGCTTCACCACCGCGCCGCACTTCAGCCGCTCCTCGCCCTACCCGACGGATATCGCGCTGATGGTCGAGGCGCCGATCTTCCACGTCAACGGGGACGACCCGGAGGCCGTGGTGCACGCCGCCAAGGTCGCCACCGAGTTCCGTCAGAAGTTCCGCAAGGACGTGGTTCTGGACATCATCTGCTACCGCCGCTTCGGTCACAACGAAGGCGACGAGCCGATGTTCACCAACCCCTTGATGTACAAGAAGATCAAGACGCACAAGACGACCCTGTCGCTGTACACCGAGCGTCTGATCGCCGACGGGCTGATCCCCGAGGGCGAGATCGAGGACATGAAGGCGCAGTTCCAGTCCTTCCTCAACGACGAGTTCGAGGCCGGCAAGAACTACAAGCCGAACAAGGCCGACTGGCTGGACGGCCGCTGGAGCCACCTCGACCGCGAGAAAGAGGACTACCAGCGCGGCGAGACCGCCATCACACCCGAGACGCTGGAGGAGGTGGGCCGCGCGCTTTACGAGACGCCCGAGGGCGTGGCGGTGCACAAGACCGTGCAGCGCCTGCTCGACGCCAAGCGCAAGATGTTCGAGTCCGGCAAGAACTTCGACTGGGCCACGGCCGAGGCGCTGGCCTTCGGCAGCCTGCTGACCGAGGGCTACAAGGTCCGCCTGGCCGGCCAGGACAGCACCCGCGGCACCTTCAGCCAGCGGCACGCGGCGATCGTCGACCAGAAGACCGAGGAACGCTACTACCCGCTGAACAACATCCGCGAGGGGCAGGCGCAGTTCGAGGTGATCGACTCGATGCTCTCGGAATACGCGGTGCTGGGCTTCGAATACGGCTACAGCCTGGCCGAGCCCAATGCCCTGGTCATGTGGGAGGCGCAGTTCGGCGATTTTGCCAACGGCGCGCAGATCATGTTCGACCAGTTCATCAGCTCGGGCGAATCCAAGTGGCTGCGGATGTCGGGCCTCGTCTGCCTGCTGCCGCACGGCTACGAGGGCCAGGGGCCGGAGCATTCCTCGGCCCGGCTGGAGCG
>JBPEXR010000235.1:0-2948 GCA_052031355.1 Paracoccaceae bacterium | reverse complement strand
AGGCGGCGGAACCGGCCGATGCCCCGGATGCGCCCGAAGCGCCGCTGGCGAAGGCGGCGGTGACGGTGGCGGCCTGGGCGATCAGGGCGCCTTGAACGGCAAGGCAGCCCTTCAGGAAGTTTCGACGAAGCATGGTTGTCCCTCGTGTTGTGGGTGTTGTTCAGGGGTATCTCCCCTTTAAGTCGAAACTTTGGCGATGGCCCGCGCCGGGCCTCATTTACCCGCAGCTCCCGCGAAATATCGCCGATGCGGCACATGTTTATCGGCGAAAGCTTACCTTCTTCCCCTCAATCGGGCCCTCAATCGGGGCGGGATTTGGGCGCAGGCAGGTGTGTGAGGAAAAGCGGCGGCCCGGCGCTTCAGACCGCCGCGCCTGGTCAGAGGCGATTCAGCAGCTCGGGCGTGGGCCAGGCATCGGCCGGCAGGCCCAGCTCGGCCTGCACGTCGCGCACCGCGGCGCGGGTCTTGGCGCCCAGAATGCCGTCCACGTCGCCCACGTCATAGCCGCGCGCGACCAGCTTCTCCTGCAGGGCCTTCATCTGCGCCCCATCAAGGCCCGGTGCCGGCTGGCCCGCATCGAAGACCGGCGCGCCCTCCAGCCGGGTGGCGAAATAGGCGGCGGTCATCACGTAGACGAAGCTTTCGTTCCATTCGAAGAGCACGCGGAAGTTCGGATAGGCCAGGAAAGCCGGCCCGCCGCGCCCCTGCGGCAACAGGACCGAGGTCTGCGCCCCCGGCGGCAACTCCCCGGCGCGCGACCGCACGCCAGCGGCCTGCCAGTCGGCGACGCTGGCCTGCGTCTCCAGCCCGGTGCGCGACCAGTCGAAATCTGCCGGCAGGGTGACTTCCTTCAACCACGGCTCGTTCGGGCGCCAGCCCAGGTCGCGCAGCATCTTCGCCCCCGAGAGCAGCGCATCGGGCGCCGAGGTCTTCAGCGAGACCTTGCCGTCGCCGTCGGCGTCCACGCCGTTGCGGATGATATCCTCGGGCAGCATCTGCACCATGCCGATCTCGCCCGCCCAGGCGCCGGTGGTGGTGGCCGGATCGAAAAGCCCCTGCTCGTAAAGCTCCAGCGCCGCCATCAGCTGCGGGCGGAACAGCTCGGGCCGCCGGCAGTCATGGGCCAGGGTGGCCAGCGCGTTGGCGGTGTTGAAATCGCCCTGGACCGCGCCGTAATCCGTCTCGAAGGCCCAGAAGGCCAGCAGGATGCCGCGCGGCACGCCGTATTCCTGTTCGGCCCGGGTCAGCACGGCGTCCATCTCGCGCGATTTGGCCAGCCCGTTCTGCAGGCGGTTGTCGCTGATCAGCCGGCGCGCGAAGTCGATGAAGGGCATCTGGAAGACCCCCTGCCGGCGGTCCGCGGCGATCACGCTGCTGTCCTGCCGCAGCCCGGCGGCGAAGCGCTGCGCGGCCCCGGCGTCGTGGCCCTTGGCGATCGCCTCTTCGACGAAAGCGGACTTGAAGGCGTTGAAATCGCCGCCGCAGGCCTGGGCCGCGAGGGGGCCGGCGGTCAGCGCCGTGCCCAGCGTGGCCGCCAGCGCGGCGGGGAGGATCTTGGCTCGCATCATGCTCTCCTTGGCTCGGGCGCGGGGCGGGCGGCGCTTTGCTGGGCCGCCTTTCCACCCCGCGCGTTCGCGGCGGAGCCTAGCCCGGCGCGCCCCGCAGGCAAGCGGCGCGCTAGCCGAGGGCCGAGATCAGCAGCAGACCGCCCAACATCAGCGCCCAGGCGCGCCATAGCAGCCGCACCGAAAGGGTGATTTCCCGCGGGCCGGGGTCGCGCTGGCCCTGCGGGTGGACGAAGGGCAGATCGGCGCGCTGGCCGTTGTAGATGCGCGGCCCGGAGAGGGCGACGTTGAGCAGCCGCGCCATCACCGCCTCGGGCCAGCCGGCGTTGGGCGAGCGGTGCTGGCGCGCCTCGCGCCGCACCTCGGCCCAGGCGCCACGGCGCAGCGACAGCCCCGCGAGCAGCAGCGCTGTCAGCCGCGCGGGCAGCCAGTTCATCACGTCGTCGAGGCGCGCGGCGGCCCAGCCGAACGCCTCGTGCCGCGGGGTGCGGTGGCCGATCATGCTGTCGGCGGTATTCACCAGCTTGTAGAGGATCAGCCCCGGCAGCCCGCCGAGCAGGAACCAGAAGGCCGGGGCGATCACCCCGTCGGAAAGGTTCTCGGCCGCCGATTCGATGGCGGCGCGGGCGACCTCGGCCCGGCTCATCTGCGCGGTCTCGCGCCCGACGATCATCGCCACCGCGCGGCGCCCGGCGCCGAGGTCCGCGTCCAGCGCCCGGGCCACGGCGCGCACGTGGTCCGACAGGCTGCGCTGCGCCAGAAGCACGGCGGCGGCCAGAACCTCTAACCACCAGCCAAGCTGGGCTAGGCCGGCGCCGAGGGCCAGCGCCGCGGCCCCGCCGAGGGCAAGGGCCAGGGCGCCCTTGGCGCGCCGTGCGCCGCCGCGGTTGAGGTGCCTGTCGGCCAGGTCCACTGCGCGGCCCATCAGCACCGCGGGATGCGGCAGGCGCGACCACAGCCAGCGCGGCTCGCCCAGCGCGGCGTCGAGCAACAGCGCCAGGACGAGGATCAGCGCGTGGCTCACAGCGCGGCCTCGAGCCGGTCCCAGCCGGCAGGGCCGGGCAGGCCGAGGCGCAGGTGCCGGGGCGACCAGGGGAAGATGCGGCTCCAGATGTGGTGGCGCGCGAGGCGGTCTTGCCAGGCGGCGGCATCATCGACCCGGTAAAGGCGGAAAAGCGGCGTGCCGCCCGCGACCTCGGCCCCCGCGCCTGTCATCAGCGCATCGAGGCGGGCGGCATCGCGGACAAGGCGGGCGCGCGTCGCCTCCGCCCAGGCGGTATCCTCCAGCGCCGCGGCGCCGATCGCCAGGGCCGGGCCGGAGACGGGCCAGGGGCCCAGCGCCTCGGCCAGCCGCGCGACAAGGGCCGGATCGCCAATCGCGAA
>JBPEXR010000234.1:0-9558 GCA_052031355.1 Paracoccaceae bacterium | reverse complement strand
CTGCCGCAGGCCGGGCGCAAGTTCGGACGCTGGATGGACTTGATCCTGATGCAAAAAATTCTGGACGCGCGCGCCTGACAACGGCCCCGGCGGGGGCTATCCTTGGCCCATGTCGATCTGGACCCGCATTTCTGACGCGCTCTCGGCGCTGGCGCAGGGCGAAAGCCTGGCGGTGGTTTTCGACCGTCTGCGCAGCCCGCCCGAACGCTCGGTCGCCTTCGCCATCGCGGTGGTGGCGCTGGGCGCCAAGATGGCCAAGGCCGACGGCCTGGTCACCCGCGACGAGGTGACGGCCTTCCGCGAGGTCTTCCAGATCGCGCAGGAGGACGAGGCCGGCGCGGCGCGGGTCTTCAACCTGGCGCGCCAGGACGTCGCCGGCTACGAGGAATACGCCCGCCGCATCGCCGCCATGTTCGCCCGCCAGCCGCAGACCCTGCATGACCTTATGGAGGGGCTGTTTCACATCGCCATGGCCGATGGTTTCTACCACCCCAACGAGGACGAGTTCCTGGGCCGCGTCGCGCAGATCTTCGGGCTGAGCGAGCGCGCCTTTCGCGCCCTGCGCGCCCGGTTCGTGCCGGAGGCCGCGCCCGATCCCTACACGGTGCTGGGCGTCGATCCCGAAACCCCGCTGCCCGAGATCCGCAAGGCCTGGCGCGCCCAGGTGCGCGACAGCCACCCGGATCGGATGATCGCCCGCGGCGTGCCGCCCGAGGCGGTGAAACTGGCCGAGAAGCGCATGATCGCGCTCAACGAGGCCTGGGAGGAGATCGCCGGCGCCCATGCCTAGCGCCGCCCCCCGATCGGCCCGCCCCGGGGCCCTCAGGCCGGCCCCGCGCCCGCCGGTCCCGCGCTGATGCGGCTGGCCAGCTACAACGTCGAATGGTTCGAGGCGCTTTTCGATGCGCGCGGCGGGCTGCGCCGCGATGGCGAGGGGCGGCGGCACGGCGTCTCGCGCGCCGCGCAGATCGACGCGCTGGCGCATGTCTTTCGCGCGCTGGACGCCGACGGCGTGATGGTGATCGAGGGGCCCGACGACCGCCCCCAGCGCCCCGCGACCGCGGCGCTGGAGGGCTTTGCCGCTGGCGCCGGGCTGCGCGCCAGCCGCGCGGTGCTGGGCTTTGCCAACCACACGCAGCAGGAAATCCTGTTCCTGCACGACCCCGAAACCCTCGACGCCCGGCACGACCCGCGCGGCGCGGCGCCCTTCCCGGGCGCGGTGCCGGAGGAAGGCCCGGTGCGCTTCGACGGGCGCTACCCGATCGACCTCGATGTCGACAACCACCCCGAACGGGTGACCTTTTCCAAGCCGCCGCTGGAGCTTGCGGTGCGCACCGGGGCGGGCCGCGAGCTGCGGCTGATCGGCGTGCACCTGAAGTCAAAGGCGCCGCACGGGGCCTCCAGCTCGGCCGATCTGCTGCGCCTGGCGATCGCCAATCGACGCAAGCAGCTGGCGCAGGCGATCTGGCTGCGCGACCGCGTCTCGGCGCATCTGGCGGCGGGGGAGTCGGTGATCGTGATGGGCGATCTGAACGACGGCCCGGGGATCGACCAGTACGAAAGCCTCTTCGGCCGCTCCTCGGTGGAGATCGTGCTGGGCGGGCCGGGGGAGATACCGCTTTACGACCCGCACGCCGCCCGCGGGCTGGAGCGGCGCCTCGCCCCGCTGCCCACGAGCGCGCGATTTTTCCTGGCCAGCGAGGGGCGCTGGCTGCAGGCGCTGCTGGATTACATCCTCGTCTCGCCCGATCTGCGCGGCACTGCGCCGCGCTGGCGCATCTGGCACCCGTTCGAGGATGCCGAATGCTACGCCGACCCGGCGCTGCGCGAGGCCTTGCTGCTGGCCTCGGACCATTTTCCGGTGACGCTGGATTTCGACGTCTGAGCGCCTAACTTCCTGCCCATGGCACATGTCTTCCCCATCCTGCCCGCCGCGCTGGCCCTGGCGCTGGCTACCCCGCTGCCCGCCGCCGCGCAGATCTTCGGCGAGGAGCGCGCCCCCGAGGCGGGAGCGGAGGCCGAGGACGACGGCTTCAGCCTGATGGAGGAAGGCGCGCGCCTGTTCTTCGAAGGCATGATGAGCGAGATGGACCCGGCCCTGCGGCAGCTGCACGCGCTGCTGGAGGACGTGGGCCCTAAGCTGGCAGACTTCGTCGCCGAGATGGGCCCGGCCCTGCGCGACGTGCTGGAGCGTGTCGAGGATTGGAGCGTCTATCACCCGCCCGAGGTGCTGCCCAACGGCGACATCATCCTGCGCCGGCGCGAGCCGTTGCCCCCCGGCGTCGATCCGACCGAGCCGGGATCGGAGATCGAGCTTTGACGCCACCGCGGGGCTGAAGCCGCGCGGCCTCCCCCCTCGGCCCTCAGCGCAGCGTCACCTGCGTCTCCGCCCCCAGCGAGTTCGCCAGCGAGCGGAATCGCGCCTCGGCCACTTCGCCGAAGAGGGGCCGCGCCTCGGCGCTGAGCCGCAGCTCCAGCCGTTTCTTGCGCGGGTACCAGCGCAACTCGCCCAGCTGCTGGTCGGGCGATAGCCAGAGCATCGCGCCGAACCGCATCGCCTTGCCCAGAACCTCGGCCTGCTGGCGGTCCTCCGGGGTCAGCAGGGCGTAGAGATCCTCGAACCGGGTGCCCTCGCGCTTGTTGCGGTAGCGGTGCAGCAGCGACAGGCCCAGGAAGATCCGCTCGGAATGCTTCAGCCCGCCCAGGTTGGCGCGGGTGGCGTTGTCGAAACAGGTCTCGGCCCGGTAGTCGGGGTGGGCGCGCCAGCTGACGTCGTGCAGAAGGCAGGCGGCCTTCACCAGGCGCTTGCGCTCGTCCGGGGCGGTGCGGAAGAGCGGCAGGATGAAGTTGTAGAGCACCTTGCCGAAGCCGGGCATGCGCGAATCCTTCGCCTCGGCGAAGCGGCAGGATTCGATCAGCGGGTCGCGGTCGCGCAGGCGCTGGGGCATCTGCTCGTAAAGCAGCCCCTCGCGGATGCCGTAGGAGGACAGCGCGATGTCCTTGGGCCGGAAGGTGCGCACCAGCCGCGTCAGCACCTCCGTCGCCAGTGGCACCAGCGCCATGCGCGCCGCCGAGATCGAGCAATCAGAGCGCAGTTTGTCGAGGTCCGCCTCTTCGATGTACTTGACCGTTTCCGAGACCGAGCGCGCGGTCATCCGGTATTCGTGCAGCACGTGCAGCGGGTAGTTGCGACGGTGCATGTCGATGCGCGCGATCGCCCGCCAGGAGCCGCCGACCAGGAACAGGCGGTTGTGCTGCGGGCCCAGCTCCTGCGCCAGCGCCTCGATGGTTTCCTTGATGTGCTGCTTGCGGCCCTTACGCCCGCCCGGCACGTCGCGCAGCTTCAGCGGCCCCAGGTTCGAGGTGAGGCGCCGCCCCACGGTGCCGCCGCCGATCTCCGCCAGTTCCATCGACGAGCCGCCGATGTCGCAGACCAGCCCGTAGGAGCCGGGCCAGCCCAGCAGCACGCCCTGCGCCGAAAGCCGCGCCTCCTCGCGCCCGTCGATGACCCAGAGCTTCAGCCCCGTCTCGCGTTCGACCTCGGCGCGGAACTCCGGCCCGTCGATGGCGTCGCGCACCGCGGCCGTGGCCACCGCCGACAGCGGCGCGATGCCCATGCCCTCGGCCAGCACCTGGAAGCGGTGCAGCGCGGCGAGGGCGCGCTTGCGCCCCTCGGGGTTCAGGCGGCCGGTTTCCGACATGCCGGCGCCGAGGCCGCACATGATCTTCTCGTTGTAGAAATAGGCGGGCGAGCGCGCGGCGCCGTCGAAGACCACCATCCGCACCGAGTTGGAGCCCACGTCCACCACCCCGACCCGCGACAGGGCGCGGGCGCCGGGATCCTCGAACAGCGGGCGGCCGAAAGGGCCCCAGTCGGGATGCGCGTCCTCGGTGGCTCCGTCCATGGCAGGCTCCTGGGTCAGGCGCGACTCTGCCCCGATAGATGGGGCAGGGCGCGGCGTCGGTCAATCTTCGGTGTGGGTCAGCTGCGGCACATCCGCCGCCCCCGCCGAGCCGCGGCCCGAAAGCGAGGGGTTTTCCATGAAGAACCGGTGGCAGTTGAAGGCGAAGTTGCCCTCGTCGATGCGGGCACGGGTGAAATGCCCGTCGGCGGACATCACCCAGCTTTGCGCCACGTCGGCCAGGTTCGCGGCCATGATCTGGCTGACGATCTGCGCCCGCACCGTCGGGTTCTCGATCTCCACCAGCGTCTCGACGCGGCGGGCGAGGTTGCGCCCCATCCAGTCGGCGGAGGAGATATAGACCCGCGCGCGGCGCGAGGGCAGCCCGTGCCCGTTGCCGAAACAGACGATGCGGCTGTGTTCCAGGAAGCGCCCGACGATCGACTTGACGCGGATGTTCTCGCTCATGCCCTTCACGCCCGGGCGCAGGCCGCAGATGCCGCGGATCACGCAGCTGATCTGAACGCCGGCCTGGCTGGCGGCGTAGAGCGCGTCGATCACGTCGGGCTCGATCAGGGTGTTCATCTTCAGCCAGATCGCCGCCGGCCGGCCGGCGCGGGCGTGTTCCGCCTCGGCCGCGATATTGTCGAGCACCGTCTGCTTCAGGCTGTGCGGCGAGATGGAGAGGTTCTCCAGCCGTTCGGGCAGGGCGTAGCCGGAGAGGTAGTTGAAGACCTTGGTCGCATCGCGCCCCAGCTTGGCGTCGCAGGTGAACAGCGACAGGTCGGTATAGATCTTGGCGGTGATCGGGTGGTAGTTGCCGGTGCCGATATGGGTGTAGGTCACCAGCCGCTCGCCCTCGCGCCGCACCACGGTGGACAGTTTGGCGTGGGTCTTCCAGTCCAGGAACCCGTAGACGACATGGGCGCCCGCACGCTCCAGCCGCCGGGACTGGCGGATGTTGGCGGCCTCGTCGAAGCGGGCCTTCAGCTCGACCAGCGCGGTGACGGACTTGCCGTCCTCGGCCGCCTCGCAGAGCGCCTCGACGATGGGCGAGTTCTTGGAGGTGCGGTAGAGCGTCTGCTTGATCGCCACGACATCCGGGTCGCGCGCCGCCTGCTGCAGAAAGCGCACCACCATGTCGAAGGTCTCGTAGGGGTGGTGCAGCAGCATGTCCTTCTGCCGGATGGCGTCGAACATGTCGCCCTCGTGGTCCTGCACCCGTTCCGGCACGCGGGGGGTGAAGTTGGGCCACATCAGGTCCGGGCGCGAGGGCAGTACCAGCTCGCGCAGGTCGGCCACGCCGATCATGCCCTCGATCTCGATCACGTCCTCGTCCGAAACGTGCAGCTCGCGCATGATGACGCTTTTCAGCGCCTCGGGTGCGCCGGCCGAGATCTTCATGCGCACCACCTCGCCGCGGCGGCGACGCTTCAGCGCGACCTCGAATTCGCGCACCAGGTCCTCTGCCTCTTCCTCGACCTCGATGTCGCTGTCGCGCAGCACGCGGAAGGTGCAATGCCCGCGCGCCTCGTAGCCGGGGAACAGCGATTGCAGGTGCAACAGCAGCACCTCTTCCAGCGGAAGGAAGCGCATCGCGCCCTCGGGGCCGTCGGGCAGGGCGATGAAACGGTCGATCTGCTGCGGGATGGGCAGCAGGGCGCGCAGCGGGCGCTTGTCGGCGGTCCGCTCCAGCTGCAGGGCCAGGCAGAAGCCGGTGTTGGGGATGAAGGGGAAGGGGTGCGCCGGGTCCACCGCCAGCGGCGAGAGCACCGGGAAGACCCTGTCGAGGAAGACGCCGCCCAGAAACTCCCGGTCCGCCGCGGTCACCGAGGCGGCGTCGAGGATCAGGATCCGCTCCTTCTCCATCTCGCGGCGCAGTTCCTCGAAGACGCGCTGCTGATGCTCCAGCAGGCGGCGGGCGTCCTCGTTGATCAGCACCAGCTGTTCGGCCGGGGTCAGCCCGTCCACCGCCGGGGTAAAATTGCCCGAACGCGCCAGCTCGCGCAGGCCGGCGACGCGCACGGTGTAGAACTCGTCCAGGTTGGTTGCGCTGATCGACAGGAAGCGCAGCCGCTCCAGCAGCGGCACGCGCGGGTTCTCGGCCTCTTCCAGCACGCGCCAGTTGAAGCCCAGCCAGCTAAGCTCGCGGTTCACGAAGCGGCCGGGGCCCTCCAGGTCGACGCCGGGCAGCTCGTCCGGGGCGGGAAAGGGGGCATTCAGGAAATCTGCGTTCGACATGCCTGCCTATGTATGTCTGGGCCGTGTCGCGGCGATGACGGACGTGGCGGCCAGTATCACGGGGCGGGGGGGGATTTGTCCAGAACCTGCGCCGCCAGCGCCCGGGTGATCGGGCGCTGCTCCGACAGGGCCTGCCGGTCCAGCCGCTCGACCACCTGGGCCGCGGCCTCGAAGCTGCGGCCGATGCGGCGCACGAGATAGGTCAGAAGCTCCGGTGTCGGGGTCATCTGCCGGTCGGCGAACAGCTTGGCCAGCACCGCCGTCAGCAGCGCGTCGTCGGGCGCGTCCAGCTTCGCCGCCGGGGTGCCGCGCATCCGGCTGACAAGATCCGGCAGCTGGAGGTTCCAGTGCTGCGGCTCGCTGCGGGCGGTGATCAGCAGGGCGTGCCCCTCGGCCAGCACCAGGTTGTGCAGGTGGAAGAGCGTCGCCTCCGCCGCCGCGTCGCCGGCGATGTCGGGCACGTCCTCCACCGCCACGGGGCCTTGTGCCAGCTCGGGGATGTCCGCCCCCGCCAGCGCCCGGGCAGCGATCAGCCGCGCGCCGCTGGCCTTGGCCCAGACGTGGGCGAGATGCGTCTTGCCCGATCCCGGCGGGCCGATCAGCAGCAGCTTGCGCCCCGACCAGCCGCGCCAATCCTCGATCAGCGCGACCGCCATGGCATTGGCCGGGGCGACGAAGAAGTCGCCGCGTCCCAGCGCCGGGCGCACCGGCAGCCGCAGGCTGAGCTGCTCGGCCATGTCAGTCGGCCTTGGGCCCGGCGGGCGGCACCACCGGCGCATCGTTCCCGCGGTAGAGAAGCGAGGTCTTGTAGCGCCCGACGAAGAAGCGGATCACCACCCCCAGCGCCGCCGCCACCGGCACCGCCACCAGCAGGCCGACGAAGCCGAAGAGCGCGCCGAAGACCGACAGCGCCAGCAGCAGCCAGACCGGGTGCAGACCGACCGAGCTGCCGACCAGCTTGGGCGTCAGCAGGTTGCCCTCGATGAACTGGCCCGACTGGAAGATCGCCCAGACGACGATGATCCAGATCCAGTCGCCCCAGAACTGGAACAGCGCCAGCCCGATCGCCAGCATCCCGCCGACGATGGCGCCGACGTAGGGAATGAAGGTCAAAAGCCCGGCGACGAAGCCGACCACGAGGCCGAACTGCAGCCCCACCAGCATCAGCGCCACGGCGTAATAGGTGCCCAGGATCAGGCAGACGGTGCCCATGCCGCGCACGAAACTGGCCAGCGTCCGGTCCACGTCGCGCGCCAGCGCGCGGATGGTGGGGGCATGCTCGCGCGGCAGCAGCTCGTCCACCCGGGCCACCATGTTGTCCCAGTCCAGCAGCATGTAGACGGCGACCACGGGCACGATGACGAACAGAAGAACCACGTTCAGCAGCGAGGCGGCGGAGACGAGGACGGAGTTCAGAAGCTCGCCGCCGCGCGCCTGGATCGTCTCGCCCAGCGAGACCAGGGTCGAGCGGACGGGGCTTGTCTCGTTCATGACATCGGGGAACTGGGTGGTCAGCCAGGCCTGCAGGTCGCGGAAGAGGCGCGGTGCGGTGTTCACCAGCTCGCCCGCCTGCTGGACCAGCGTCGGCACCACCAGCAGCGCCATGACGACGAAGACCAGCAGCGCCCCCAGCGTGATGATCCCGGTGGCCAGCGCGCGGCTGGCGCCGGCCCGCTCCAGCCGGTCGGCAACCGGGTCCAGGAAATAGGCGATGGCGCTGCCCAGCAGGAAGGGCAGCAGCACGTCGCCCAGCAGCCACAGCAGCACGCCCAGCACCGCCGCGGCGATCCCCCAGTATTTCAGCTGTTCCTTGACCGGCAATGCCATGCGCGCGCGTCCCCTTGCCCCTCTGTGGCCAATCGCGGGGCCAATATCAAGCGTTCCGCGCCATGCTTGCCCCGCCGCACCGGCTGACATACACCGGGGCAAACGCCAATTCCAAAGGGATATTCCATGCGTCTGTCGCGCTATTTCCTGCCCGTTCTGAAGGAAACCCCCTCCGAGGCGCAGATCGCCAGCCACCGGCTGATGCTGCGGGCGGGGATGATCAAGCAGGCGGCCTCCGGCATCTATTCCTGGCTGCCGCTGGGCTACCGCGTGCTGCGCAACATCGAGCGTATCGTGCACGAGGAACAGCAGCGCGCCGGCCATGTGCCCATGCTGATGCCGACGCTGCAATCGGCGGACCTGTGGCGCGAAAGCGGCCGCTACGACGACTACGGCCAGGAGATGCTGCGCATCACGGACCGCCACGGGCGCGACATGCTGTACGGGCCCACCAACGAAGAGCTGATCACCGACATCTTCCGCAGCCACGTCAGCAGCTACAAGGACCTGCCGCTGACCCTCTACCACATCCAGTGGAAGTTCCGCGACGAGATCCGCCCCCGCTTCGGCGTGATGCGCGGCCGCGAGTTCTACATGAAGGACGGCTACAACTTCGACCTGACCAAGGAGGACGCGCTGCACGCCTACAACCGGCACCTCGTCAGCTACCTGCGCACCTATGAGCGCATGGGCCTGCAGGCGATCCCGATGCGCGCCGACGGCGGGCCGATCGGGGGCGATTACACGCATGAATTCCTGGTGCTGGCCGAGACTGGCGAAAGCGAGGTCTTCTACGACAGCGAGATCACCGACCTGCGCTTCGGCGACCGCCAGATCGACTACGACGATCACGCCCAGTGCCAGGCGGTGCTGGAGGAGTTCACCTCCCGCTACGCCCGCACCGACGAGACGCACGACGAGGCGCTTTTCCAGCAGATCCCCGAGGAACGCCGCCGCCAGGCGCGCGGCATCGAGGTTGGGCAGATCTTCTACTTCGGCACCAAGTATTCCGAGCCGATGGGCGCGACCGTGCAAGGACCGGACGGCAAGACCGTGCCGGTGCACATGGGCAGCCACGGCATCGGCGTCAGCCGCCTGATGGGCGCGATCATCGAGGCCAGCCACGACGAGCGCGGCATCATTTGGCCCGAGGGGGTGACGCCCTTCCACTGCGGCATCGTCAACCTCAAGCAGGGCGATGCCGAGGCCGACGCGGCCTGCGAGGCGCTTTACAAGAGCTTCGCCGCGCTGGGGCTGGAGGCGCTCTACGACGACCGGAACGAGCGGGCCGGCGGCAAGTTCGCGACGATGGACCTGATCGGCCTGCCGTGGCGCATCACCGTGGGGCCGCGGGGCCTCAAGAACGGCGTGGTGGAGTTGACCAGCCGCCGCACCGGCGAATCCGAGGAGCTGCCGCCCGAAGAGGCCGTGCAGCGCGTCGCAAAAGTCTACGCCGGGCTCTGACGCCCGGCCCCCCCCCGGTCCGTCGTGTCACGCGGGCCGGGGCGCGCCCTGTCGTCAGCAAGCAAAGCCAAACGCCAGCCCCATCCGCCGCTTCATCTCGCCCCAAATACTCTCGGGGGTGAAT
>JBPEXR010000233.1:0-3027 GCA_052031355.1 Paracoccaceae bacterium | reverse complement strand
GCGCCCACGCGCTATGCGCCGACCAACAACCTGTCGCGCAGCCAGAACCGCGCCGCGGTGATCGTCGAGCTGATGCGCGAGCAGAACTACCTCACCCCCGCGGAAGCCGAATATGCCCTGGCCAACCCGGCCGAGCTTTCCGAGGCGGCGGAGGCCGAGGCAGGCGGCTATTTCGCCGATTGGGTGATGTCGAGCGGGCCGGATTTCCTGACCCGCAAGACCACCGAGGACGTGATCATCCGCACCACGCTGGACCAGCGCATCCAGGCCGCCGCCGAGGACGCGCTGAAGACCGTCTTCGAGGAGAAGGTCCGCGAGGGGTCCAAGGCCCAGGCCGCCATCGTGGTGATGAGCGCCGACGGCGCCGTGCGCGCCATGGTCGGCGGCCGCAAGACCCGCGTCTCGGGCGTCTTCAACCGCGCCACCCAGGCGAAGCGCCAGCCCGGCTCGGCCTTCAAGCCCTTCATCTACGCCACCGCGCTGGAGCTGGACTGGTCCCCCTACGATACGCTGGTGGACGAGCCGCTGACCATCGACATCCCCGGCTCCGGCCCCTGGAGCCCGAAGAACTACACCAACCAGCACTACGGCCGCGTCACGCTGGTCGACGCGCTGCGCAACTCGCTGAACATCCCGGCGGTGAAACTTTCCGAGCGGGTGGGGCGCGAGAACGTGCGCAAGGTCGCCAGCCAGTTCGGGCTGGAGAGCGATCTCGCCGACGGACCGGCGCTGGCGCTGGGCGTGTCGGAGACGACGCTGATCAACATGACCGGGGCCTATGCCGGCATCCTCAACGGTGGCTCCTCGGTCACGCCCTACGGGCTGGAGGAGCTGCGCCTGCTGGGCGACGAGGAGCCGCTTCTGGGCCGCGAGGGCGGCACCGGCGAGCGGGTGATCCGCGAGGAAGCCGCCCGCCAGCTGGTCTGGATGATGGAAAAGGTCGTCAACGGCGGCACCGGCGAGCGCGCGCGCCTGCCGGACCGCCCCGCCGCCGGCAAGACCGGCACGACGCAGGCCGCGCGCGACGCCTGGTTCGTCGGCTTCACCGCCGATTACGTCGCCGGCGTCTGGATGGGCTACGACGACAACACCCCGCTGACGGGGGTGACCGGCGGCGGCCTGCCCGCCGAGATCTGGCGCGAGACCATGCTGCGCGTGCACGAGGGCCTGCCGGTGCGCGACCTGCCGATGCTGGCGCCCGACCGGCCCGAGCCGCAACCGCAGCAAAAGCGCCAGCGCCGGCGCAACGACGACAACCTCACCAATTCGGTGAACCGACTGCTGGATTCGCTCTTCGGCGGCGGCGTGCGGCTGCGCTGATCTGCCGGGGCGCGCCGCGTGCCGCCCCGGTCAGGCCCCCTGGTCTTAGCGCCGCGGCCCGCGCGCCCGCACCCAGAGCTTGGCCGCCGTGCCGTAATACCGCTGCGGCGCCGCGATCGCCCCGCTCAGCGGGTCGGTCACGAAATCCACCGCAAGGCCGGCCAGGTCGCGCTGGCTGGTCGCCCCGGCCAGCGGCAGCGCGTAGCTGCGTCCGGACGGCACGCCGTAGACCCCCAGCGTATCGCCGAAGCCCGTCAGGCGCGGCGGCGGCAGCCCCGCCTCCTGCACCGGCGAGAAGAGCCCGCCCAGCCCGAGGGTCGAGTTGACCAGGAACCGGGTCGATTGTTCGGCCGCCGCCAGCAGGTCGCCCTGCAGCGCGTAGTTCAGCGCCGATTGCGGCAGCGACAGGTTGGTGGCCACGTTGGTCACCAGCACATCCCCCAGCGCCGCGTCGCCGCGCGCCACCCGGGCGGAGGGGCGCTGATCCTCGGGCACCAGCACCAGCCGGGCGGCGGGACGCGCCTCGGCCGGCGGCGGGCTGGCGCGGGTCACGGGGGCGGGCGTGGTGGTCCCGGCGCCGACATCCGCGCCGCGCGGGACGGCGGCACAGGCCCCCAGCGTCAGGGCAGCGGCGAAAAGCGCCAGTCGCGCGCCCGCAACGGGCCGGCGCTTCGGGGCGAATGCAATAGGTTTATGGTGCGTCACAGTTTAGCTCGTATTAATGAATAGTTGAGAACTAGCACGACGGTGCGGCCTGCCCAGCCCGCCGCCGCTGATCTGACGGGCAGGAGCAAGGATTCCCAGGCGGATGGCCGAACCCCCCGCAACGCCCGGCATGCGCGCCGCGAAGACCCGGCGGCCCGACGCCGCGCCGCCGCGCGCCGAACGCCCGCGCCCGGGCGAGGAGACGCGCGCCGCATTGCGTTCCGTGCGCCCGCTGGTGATCTTCGCCGCCCTCTTCAGCGCCTTCGCCAACCTGCTGATGCTGACCGGCCCCCTCTACATGCTGCAGGTCTACGACCGCGTCCTGGGCAGCCGGTCCGAGGCGACGCTGCTGGCGCTGACCGCGCTGGTGATCTTCCTCTACGCGATCATGGGCCTTCTGGATTTCGTGCGCGGCCGCATCATGTCCCGCGTCGGCGCCCGGCTGCAGGATCGCCTCGACCGGCGGGTCTTCGACGCGGTGATGACAGGCGCCGCGCGCCGCCCCGGGGCCGCCCTGCCCGGCGGGCCGGACGATCTGGAGGCGGTGCAGCGCGCCCTGGGCGCCCCGGTGACCGCGGCCCTGTTCGACCTGCCCTGGACGCCGATCTTCCTGGCGGGGATCTTCCTCTTTCACCCGGCGCTGGGGGTGCTGGCCTGCGCCGGCGGGGCGGTGCTGGTCGTGCTGGCGCTCGTCAACCAATGGGCCACCCGCCGCGCGTTGGCCGAGGGGCAGCAGCTGGGCACCGCCGCCGGCGCCATGGCCGGGCGCCTCAGGGCCGAGGCGGATACGCTGCGCAGCCTGGGGATGACCGCCACCGCGCACGACCGCTGGCAGGAGGTGCGCCGCCGCGCCGCCGCCCTGCAACAGGCGGGGGCCGAACGTGCCGCGGGCTTTGCCTCCACCACCAAGTCGGCGCGGCTGCTGCTGCAATCGCTGATGCTGGGCCTGGGCGCCTACCTGGTGCTGCGCGGCCAGTTGACCCCGGGCGCGATGATCGCCGG
>JBPEXR010000232.1:0-2778 GCA_052031355.1 Paracoccaceae bacterium | reverse complement strand
CACCAGCCGCCCTGCGCGCGCAGCACGCCGACGCGGTCGCCGCGCGCAACGCCCCGGCGCGAAAGCTCCCCCGCCAACGCGCCGGCCATGGCGCGCAGATCGCCGTAGGTCAGCCGCCCTGCCCCGTCGCGCGACAGGTCCAGGATCGCCAGCGCGTCATCGGGCTGCGCCAGCGCCTGGCGGGCCATGTTCAGCCGTTCCGGCAGGGCCCAGTCGAAGCCGCGGCGCAGGCTGTCGTAATCCTCGGTCGGGGCGAGCATCCTACCTCCTGTAATCGGGGTTGTCGTAGTCGAAGCGGCAGCCGGCCTCCCAGGCGGTGCGGTCGTTGCCGGTGTTGTCGTAGCCGCCGGCATCGCGCAGCATCTTGGCGGCATGCATCAGGTTCCAGGTCAGGATCGTGGTGTTGCGCTGGGTGAACTCGTTGTCGAACCCCGCGCCCGAGCCGTCGTCCATCTTGTCGCCGTAGCTGGGCCCCGGGCCCGCCTCGCCGATCCAGCCGGCATCGGCCTGCGGCGGGATGGTGTAGCCCAGGTGGTTCAGCGCGAAGCCGATGGTCATGGCCACGTGCTTCAGCCCGTCCTCGTTGCCGGTCACCAGGCAGCCGCCGACCTTGCCGTAGTAGATCGACTGGCCCTTCTCGTTCAACTCGCCGCTCATCGCGTAGAGGCGTTCGATCAGCACCCGGCAGACGGAGCTTTCCTCCCCCAGCCAGATGGGCGAGCCGATCACCAGGATATGCGCGGCCTTCACCTTCTCCCAGATCGTGGGCCAGTCGTCGCGGTCCCAGCCTTGCTCGGTCATGTCGGGATAGACGCCGGGCGGCACCTCGTGATCCAGAAGGTGCAGATGCTCCACCGCGACGCCGTTCTTCTGCATGATCTCGCCCGAGACATTCATCAGAAGCTGGGTGTGGCTGTCCGAGGCCTTCTTCTTGACCGAGGTATTGATGAAGAGGGCGCGCAGCCCCGAGAAATCGATTGCGTTGGAATCGCACATCGCCTGCTGGCGTTCATTGAGGGCCATCGTCCAGTTCCTTCCTGATGTCGGAGAGCTCGCGGTCTAGAAAGAAACTAATGGCCGAACGGATCAGGACCAGCAGGCCAAGGAACAGCAGGTCGCGCAGCGCGAAGCTGAGGGCGGTGTGGATGATGTCCGACACGATCAGCAGCTCGAGCCCGGCAAGGATGTAGCGCCCCAACTCCATCCGCTCGCGGTTGAGGGTGGCCACCCGGCGCGCGCCGTGCCGGAACTCGGCCCCCGCGATGCCAATGACGCAACGCGCGGCCCCCAGCAGGATCAGCAGGATCGACAGCAAGTCGATGCCGGCGGCGAGGTATTCGAGCCAGAGCACCCCCTCGCCCAGCAGGTGATGCAGGGGCGACTTCTCCGCCGCGTCGGCGGCACCTTCGAACAGGCTGGCGGTCTCACTCATGTCTCGGTCCTCCCTCCGGCGCGGCGCGGGGCATCCCCTGCCCCGCGGCACATGGCCCGGGCGACAGGCGGGTGCGGCCGCGCGGTGCGGCCGCCCGGCCCGCTTACATCGCGGACATCAGCTCGCGCCCGATCAGCATGCGCCGGATTTCCGAGGTGCCGGCGCCGATCTCCATCAGCTTGGCGTCGCGGAAGATGCGGCTGACGGGGGTCTCGTTCATGAAGCCCGCCCCGCCCATGGCCTGCACCGCCTGGTGCGCGACCTTCATCGCCTCTTCCGAGGCATAAAGCACGCAGGCCGCCGCATCCTGGCGCGTCACCGCGCCGCGATCGCAGGCCTTGGCAACCTCGTAGACGTAGGCCCGGGCCGAGTTCATCGCCGTGTACATGTCGGCGATCTTGCCCTGCATCAGCTGGAACTGCCCGATGGACTGGCCGAACTGCTTGCGCTCGACCATGTAGGGCATGACCTCGTCCAGGCAGGCGGCCATGATGCCGGTGCCGATGCCCGACAGAACGACACGCTCGTAGTCGAGACCCGACATCAGCACGCGCACGCCCTTGCCTTCCTCGCCCAGGACGTTCTCGAAGGGAACTTCCACGTCCTCGAAGATCAGCTCCGCCGTGTTGGAGCCGCGCATCCCCAGCTTGTCGAAATGCTCGGAGGTGGAGAAGCCCTTCATCTCCTTCTCGATCAGGAAGGCGGTGATGCCCTTGCTGCCGGCCTCGGGGTCGGTCTTGGCATAGACCACCAGCGTGTCGGCATCGGGGCCGTTGGTGATCCAGTACTTGTTTCCGTTCAGGCGGAAGTGGTCGTTGCGCTTCTCGGCGCGCAGGCTCATCGACACCACGTCGGAGCCGGCGCCCGCCTCGGACATGGCCAGCGCGCCGACATGTTCGCCCGAGATCAGCCGCGGCAGGTACTTGGCCTTCTGCTCCGGCGTGCCGTTCAGGCTGATCTGGTTGACGCAGAGGTTGGAATGCGCGCCATAGCTCAGCGAGACGCTGGCGCTGGCGCGGGCGATCTCCTCCACCGCGACGACATGGGCGAGGTAGCCCATGTCCGCGCCGCCGTATTCCTCGTCAACGGTGATGCCCAGAAGGCCCAGCTCGCCCATCTCCTTCCACAGCTCCGGCGGGAAGGTGTTGGAGGCGTCGATCTGCGCCGCCATGGGTTTCAGCCGGTCCTGCGCCCAGCGGTGGACCATCTCGCGCAGGGCGTTCACGTCCTCGCCGAGGTCGAAGTTCATCGTCGCCATGAACATGCGGCGGCCTCCTTTATTGAACAGTTGTTCAAATCACTACCCCAGGGGGCAGATTCGGGTCAAGCGGGATGGCGCCGCGCCC
>JBPEXR010000231.1:0-3615 GCA_052031355.1 Paracoccaceae bacterium | reverse complement strand
AGGGCGCGGAATGGCGCATCCGGGCGGAAGTCGGGGCGCCGGCCTGAGGGGCGCGAAGGCGCGTATCCGCGGGGCAGGGGCTTCAGCGATCCGGGGGAGCTTGGAGGCGAGTACCGGAATCGAACCGGTGTACACGGATTTGCAATCCGCTGCGTAACCACTCCGCCAACTCGCCATGGCCCTGGGTGCAGGGCGCTGCAAGGTTCGTGTGAACCGTGGTTGCAGCCTGCCGGGCGGGCCGGCGGGCTGTTCCGTTCGTCTACGGGCTGGCCGGGGCGGCGTCAACGGGGTTTTTCGGGCGGGGCGCCTCCCCGCCCAAGCCCTTGCCAGCCCGCCGCTTGCGCGGAATCCTGCGCCGTATGGAGAAGGCTACGGATACGTCTGTCGATATGGTGCAGCTGCGCCGGCGGCTGGAGGCGGGCCTTGTGGCGCGGGGGCTGTCTCGGCGCCAGGCCTCGCTGGCCGCCGGCCTGGGGCCGGGCTACGTGCATTCGATCCTGCGCGAGGGCAAGGAGCCGACGGTCACCAGCCTCGCGCGGGTCTGCGCGGCGGCGGGGCTGAGCCTTTCGTATGTCCTGCTGGGGCTGGAGATATCGCCGCAGACCGAGCGGTTGATGCAGCGGCTGGAGGCGCAGCCCGACAAGCGCGATAACCTGCTCAACCTGCTGGGGTAGGGCACGGGCGGCCCGCGCCCCATGTGGTGCGCCGGCAATAGCTTGAAACCATTTGTCCACAGGCGCGGCGGGCGTCATTGCCGGCCTTGGCGGAATGTGGCAAGACGGAACAAACCGGTTGAACCAGCGAGTTTAGTACATGCCCGACTTCGCCGCCCGTCGCCGCGTGATGGTGGACACCCAGGTCCGCCCCGCCGACGTGACCCGCTTTCCCATCATCGATGCCATGCTCGCCGTCCCGCGCGAGGCTTTCGTGCCCCGCGACAAGCGCGAGATGGCCTATGTCGGCGAGACGCTCGTCATCGCCCGCGACCGCGTCCTGCTGGAGCCGCGCACCTTCGCCAAGATGCTCGAGGCGCTGGTGATCGAGCCTGACGAACTGGTGCTCGATGTGGCACCTGGGCTGGGCTATTCCTCGGCCGTCATCGCGCGCCTGGCCGAAGCCGTCGTCGCGCTGGAGGACGATGCCGACCGCATCGCCGAGGCGCAGGCGATTTTCGCCGAGATCGGCGCGGATAATGTTATCCTGCAGGAAGGCGACCCGGCCGAGGGTGCGGCGCAGCACGGCCCCTACGATGTCATCCTCATCGAAGGCGGCGTCGAGGCGATCCCCGAGGCCCTGACCGGGCAGCTGAAGGAAGGCGGCCGCATCGCCGCGCTCTTCATGGAAGGGGAACTGGGCGCGGTGCGCATCGGCTACAAGATCGACGGCGAGATCAGCTGGCGGTTCGCCTTCAACGCCTCGGCCCCGGTTCTGCCGGGCTTCAAGAAAGCGCGCGAATTCGCGCTGTGACACACGCACGATAACAGGAGCGTTGCCATGACCCCGATCAAACGCCGCAGCCGCTGGGCTGCCATCACGAGGGTCCTGGCATTGGGCGCTGCGCTGGGCGTCGCCTCCGCCGCGCCCCTGCGGGCCGAGAGCCTGGGCGAGGCGCTGGTGAACGCCTACAACCACTCGGGCCTGCTGGAGCAGAACCGCGCCCTGTTGCGCGCCGCCGACGAGGATGTCGCCATCGCCGTTGCCGCCCTGCGGCCGATCATCAACTGGTCGGGGCAGGTGCGCCGGCGCTTCGGCGAAAGCACCTTCACCTCGGGCGCCGCGGTGGTCACCGACGAGTTCGCCACCGACACCGCCTCCATCGGCCTGTCGATCGACCTGCTGATCTTCGACGGCGGGCGCAGCCAGCTGGCCATCGACGCCGCGAAGGAGAACGTCCTGGCAACGCGGCAGGCGCTGCGCTCGGTCGAGCAGCAGGTGCTGCTGCGGGCGGTGCGTGCCTACATGAACCTGCGCCGCGCCTTCGAGGTC
Source organism: Paracoccaceae bacterium (assembly GCA_052031355.1). Taxonomy (GTDB): domain Bacteria; phylum Pseudomonadota; class Alphaproteobacteria; order Rhodobacterales; family Rhodobacteraceae; genus JBPEXR01. Next base: position 1,629 of record JBPEXR010000231.1, on the reverse strand, counting down.
GTCGCCCTGCGGCAAAGCAACGTCCGCCTGATCACGCAGGAGCTGCGCGCCGCGCAGGACCGGTTCGAGGTTGGCGAGGTGACGCGCACCGATGTCGCCCTGGCCGAGGCGCGGCTGGCGGCCGCCCGGTCGGCCCTGGCCGGCGCGCAGGGCGATGCCGCCCGCGCGCGCGAGGAATACCGCGCCGCCGTGGGCCAGCTTCCGGGGCAGGTGCCCCCGCCCGCCGCGCTGCCGCAGACCGCGCGCAGCCTGGCCGAGGCGCAGGCGATCGCGCTGCAGCGCCACCCGGAGATGAAGCGCGCCCAGCACGAGGTCGCGCTGGCCGAGATCAACCTCGCCCGCGCCAACCGCGCCTTCAAGCCGACGGTGAACCTCTCGGCCGGGTTCAACGCCCAGGAAACCTTCGACAGCGAGGTCGGCTCGCGCACCGGGGAGATCGCGCTTTCGGCCAGCGGGCCGATCTACCAGGGCGGCCGCCTGCCGGCCCTGTCGCGCCAGGCGCAGGCGCGGCGCGATGCCGCCCGCGCGGCGCTGCACGTCGTCTCGCACGCGGTGCAGCAGGACGTGGCGGATGCCTGGGCGGTCAAGATGGTCGCCCGCGCCGGGCGCGAAGCCTCGGACCGGCAGATCCGCGCGGCCACCGTGGCCTTCCGCGGCGTGCGCGAGGAGGCGACGCTTGGCGCGCGCACCACGCTGGACGTGCTGAACGCCGAGCAGGAGCTTCTGGACGCCCGCGCCGGGCTGATCTCGGCCATCGCGGACGAATACATCGCCTCCTACACGCTTCTGGCGGCGATGGGGCTGCTGACGGTGGACCACCTGAACCTGCCGGTGCAGCGCTACGATCCGTCGGCCTATTACAACCTGGTCAAGGACGCGCCCTCGACCACCCCGCAGGGGCGGGCGCTGGACCGTGTGCTGAACGCCCTCGGCAAGAACTGATCCCGCGCGCGCAGTTGTCTGGAGGCCGGGCAGGGACTAGACTTTGCGGATAGGCAAGAATGGTCCAGCAGCATGTCCGATTCCGCGTCCCGTCCTGAAATCGAGGATGTCCTGACCTCTGTCCGCCGCTTGGTGGCGCAGGGGGCGCAGGCCCAGAAGGCAACGGGGGCCGGGGCGGATTCATCCGTGAAACAAGGCCCGCGCGTCGATGTGCGCCGCCGCGATCCGGGGCGGCTGGTGCTGACGCCGGCGCTGCGCGTCGCCGGCGTGCAGCAGGCCGAGGCGGAACTGGCGCCCGACGCCGCCAGCGAATCGCGCCCCGCGCGAATCGCGCGGCCGGTTGCGCCCGAAGCCCCCGTCGCCGCCGCGCCCGAGGGGGCGGAGGCCAAGCCGCAGGAGACCGAAGCTCCGAAGCAGGCCGCCCCGCGCGCCGCGGAGGCGGAGGAAGCGGACCTGGCGCGCGAACACGCCCGCGCGGTCGAGGGGGCAGAGCCGCGCCGCGCCACCCCGCGCGAGGCGCCGCGGGCCGAGGATCTGCCCTTCCTCAACCGCATCCGCGAGGCCGTGGAAGCCCGCCGCCAGGCCGAGGCCGCCGCCGCGGCGCTGAGCCAGGTCGCCGAGGCGCCCGAGGTCGGCCCCGAGATCACGCCCGAGATCACCCCGGTGGCGCCCGTCGCTGACGCCGAT
>JBPEXR010000230.1:0-3528 GCA_052031355.1 Paracoccaceae bacterium | reverse complement strand
TGTCCCGTACGCCGCGCCCGGCCCCGCGCGGGGGCGCAGCGTCGCTCATGGGGCGCTAGAGGTCGCCTCTGTGCGCCGCCCCGCGGCCCCGGGGCATTAGAGAGGGGGAAGGGAGGATTCGCATGGCCGAGACGACAGCGCAGGCGCAGGAGGTCACCATCGTCTACTGGCGCGACATGCCGGCGCAGGTGATCGTTGGCCGCGGCCGGCGGGCGATCAAGCGCCCCCTGCCCGAGCGTTTCGAACAGGCCATCGACCGCGCGGCGATGAAAAGCGGCGCCACCGGCACCGACGCCTATCTCGCCGACTGGCGCAAGGCGCCGCAGGGCGCCTTTCCCGGCACGGCCGAGGATCTGGCCGCCGACTGGGCCGGGCGGATCGCGGCGGAATACGACACGGACCGGCTGAAACGCCTGGTCGAGACCGGCGGTTGGGGCTGATGCGATGGCACCGCCCCGCATTTGGGAGGCACTGATGGGGCTTTTGAATTTCCGCGCGACGCGCAGCAGCCAGGAGGGGCCGACCCCGCAGATGGCCGCCCTGATGCAGGGCTACTCGATCGAGGTGATGCCGCGCACGGCGCAGAAGGTCGAGGATTTCCGCGCCATCCTGCCCGCGGGCACGCGCGTCTACATCGCCCATATCGACGGCACACCGATCGAGGAGATGACCGCCTGCGCCGCCCGCCTCGCCCGGGACGGCTTCCGCGTCATGCCGCATTTTCCCGCCCGCTCGATCCCGGACCGCGCCACGCTGGCCGACTGGATCGCGCGCTACCGCGGCGAGGCGGGGGTCGAGGAAGGGCTGATCCTGGCGGGCGGCAACCGCACCCCGGTGGGCGACTTCGACAGCTCGATGCAGCTTCTGGAAAGCGGTCTCTTCGGCGATTTCACCGCGCTGCACGTCGCCGGCCACCCGGAGGGGAACCGCGACATCGACCCGGACGGAAGCACGAAGAACGTCTCCGAAGCGCTTGCCTGGAAACAGAAATTCAGCGACGCCAGCGACGCGCAAATGGCCCTGGTCACCCAGTTCGCCTTCGAGGCGCAGCCGCTGATCGCCTGGGTCGAGGGGCTGCGCGCCGCCGGGATCGACCTGCCGGTGCGGCTGGGCGTCGCCGGGCCGGCCAAGCTGCAAACGCTGATCCGCTTCGCCGTGGCCTGCGGCGTCGGCCCCTCCATCGCGGTGCTGCAGAAGCGCGCGATGGACGTGACAAAGCTGATGCTCCCCTACGAGCCCGGCGAGGTGCTGGCCGAACTGGCCGCCTACCGCGCCGCGCACCCGGATTGCGGCATCGACGGCATCCACATGTTCCCGCTGGGCGGCATCGACGCCAGCGCCACCTGGGCGCAGCGCAACGGCGGCGCGCGGCCCGCGGCCCTCGATGACCCGGCGCCCCACACCGCAGGCCACGCCCCTGCCCCCGACACCCTCCGCCAAGGATAACCCATGTCGCGCACCGTTCTTGAATCCCGCAGCCGCACCGTCACCATCGGCTTCGACGAGCCCTTCTGCGTCATCGGCGAGCGCATCAACCCCACCGGCCGCAAGAAGCTGGCGGCGGAGCTGGAGGCGGGCGATTTCTCCACCGTCGAGCGGGACGCGCTGGAGCAGGTGGCCTGCGGCGCGATGGTCCTCGATGTGAACGCGGGCGTGGTCTACAACTCCAACCCCAACCCCAACGAGACCGAACCGCCGCTGATGCGGCGCATGGTCGAGATGGTGCAGGAGCTGGTCGATGTGCCGCTCTGCATCGACAGCTCGGTGCCGGGCGCGCTGGAGGCGGGGCTTGCGGCGGCGCAGGGCCGGCCGCTGCTGAACTCCGTCACCGGCGAGGAGGAGCGGCTGGAGCTGGTCCTGCCGCTGGCCGCGAAGTACAACGTGCCGGTGGTGGCGATCTCCAATGACGACACCGGCATTTCCGAGGACCCCGACGTGCGCTTCGAGGTCGCGCGCAAGATCGTGCAGCGCGCCGCCGATCACGGCATTCCCGCGCATGACATCGTCGTCGATCCGCTGGTGATGCCGGTGGGCGCGATGGCCAGCGCCGGGCAGCAGGTCTTTGCCCTGGTGCGCCGCCTGCGCGAGGAGCTGGGCGTCAACACCACCTGCGGCGCCTCCAACATCAGCTTCGGGCTGCCGCACCGGCATGGCATCAACGCCGCCTTCCTGCCCATGGCGATTGCCGCGGGCATGACCAGCGCCATCATGAACCCCGTCCGGCGGGTGGAGATGGAGGCGGTGAAGGCCGCCAACCTGTTGATGAACCACGACGAACACGGCGGCGCCTGGATCGGCTTTTCGCGGGTGCTGGACGCGGTCGAGGGCGGCATGGACTTCGCCGAGGCCGCCCGCGCGGGCAGCGCCTCGGGCGCGCGCAGCGGCGGGCGGCGCGGCGGGCGGCGGCGCAGCGCCTGAGCCGCGCCTGAACCGCTCAGCCGACCTGCCCGCACCGGCGCGCCCGCAACGGCGCGGAAGCCCTCAGATGTGCAGCGCCCGCCCCATGGCCGAGAGCACGGATTCATGCATCATTTCGCCCAGCGTGGGGTGCGGGAAGACGGTCTCGATCAGCTCTGCCTCTGTGGTCTCCAGCCCCTGCGCGACCACGAAGCCCTGGATCAGCTCCGTCACCTCGGCGCCGATCATATGCGCGCCCAGCAGCGCGCCGGTCCTGGCGTCGAAGACGGTCTTGACCAGCCCCTCGGGCTCGCCCAGCGCCAGGGCCTTGCCGTTGCCGATGAAGGGGAAGCGTCCGACGCGCACCTCGTGCCCGGCCTCCCGCGCCTGCGCCTCCGTCAGCCCGACCGAGGCGATCTGCGGCGTGCAATAGGTGCAGCCGGCGATCCGCTCCGGCCGGACCGGGTGCGGGCTCTGCCCGGCGACCATCTCGGCCACCATGACGCCTTCGTGGCTGGCCTTGTGCGCCAGCCAGGGCGCCCCGGCGACATCGCCGATGGCGTAAAGGCCCGGCGCGCCGGTGCGGCAATGCGCATCGGTGCGGATATGCCCTTTCTCCACCGTCACGCCGGCCTCCTCCAGCCCCAGGCCTTCGGTATTGCCGGTGATGCCGACGGCGCAGATCACCGTGTCGACCTCCAGCGTTTCGGTGCGCTCGCCCTGCGCCAGGGTGGCCGTCACCGCCTTGGCACCGCGCTTCAGCGCCTTCACCTGGGTGCCGGGGCGCACGCGCATCCCCTGTTTCTCGAAGGCCTTCTGTGCGGCGGCGGAAATCTCTGCATCCTCGACGGGCAGGATGCGGTCCATCACCTCGACCAATGTAACTTCGGCGCCCATCGCCTTGTAGAAGCTTGCAAATTCCACGCCGATGGCACCCGAGCCGATGACCAGAAGCCGCTTGGGCTGGTGCGGCGGCTGCAGCGCGTGGCGGTAGGACCAGACGCGCTTGCCGTCGGGCTCCAGCCCCGGCAGGTCACGGGCGCGGGCGCCAGTGGCCAGCACGATCGCCCCGGCCGCCAGGCGGCGCTCGGCGCCCTCGCCCTGCACCCTGACCGCGCCTTCGCCGGCCAG
>JBPEXR010000023.1:0-2498 GCA_052031355.1 Paracoccaceae bacterium | reverse complement strand
TGGGGGGGATGCCGGCCTCGGGATCGCTATCGCTAAAAAGGTGCTGCCACCGGGGACAGACTCAGCCGCGATCTTCACCAACGGTGTGTTGCGCGTCTCAGTCCATCGGTACCGCCTCCCGGGACAAGAAGAACCGCCGCGGTGATAAGAAGATACGGGCGGCGAACAGCGCGGCGGCAGGAACCCCCAGTCACATACGAAAACCGCCCGCTCCGGCAGGGCGGAGCGGGCGGTCAGCGTATCGCGTGGCGGTGCCGCCGCCGCGGTCAGCCAACGTCCTTGTAGCTGATCTCCTTGCGGTCCTCGCCGGTGCGGCCCTGGCGGACCAGCAGGCGGTTCAGCGCGTTGACGTAAGCCTTGGCCGAGGCGACGACCGTGTCGGTGTCGGCCGAAACGCCGGTGGCGATGTTGCCGGCCTCTTCCATGCGCACGGTAACGGTGGCCTGGGCGTCGGTGCCCTCGGTCACCGCGTGCACCTGGTAGAGCTGCAGATGCGCGTCGTGCGGGTGCAGCGCCTTGACCGCGTTGAAGGTGGCATCCACCGGGCCGTCGCCGGTGGCGGTGGCCGAATGCTCCTTGCCGTCGATCAGCATGGTCAGCGCGGCCTCCTGCGGGCCCTCGGTGCCGCAGACAACGCGCAGCGACTTGACGACGAGGCGGTCGTTCGCCTCGTCCTCGCCGGCGCGCATCAGGGCGATGATATCCTCGTCGTAGACTTCCTTCTTGCGGTCGGCCAGCTCCTTGAACCGCACGAAGACGTCGCGCAGCTGGTTCTCGCCCAGCTTGTAGCCCAGCTCCTCGAGCTTGGCGCGCAGCGCGGCGCGGCCCGAATGCTTGCCCATGACCAGGCTGGTGGCGGCCAGGCCGACGTCCTCGGGGCGCATGATCTCGAAGGTCTCGGCGTTCTTCAGCATCCCGTCCTGGTGGATGCCGCTTTCATGCGCGAAGGCGTTCTTGCCGACGATGGCCTTGTTGAACTGCACCGGGAATCCCGAGACGGTCGCCACGCGGCGCGAGATGTTCATGATCTTGCGGCTGTCCACGCCGGTGGTCCAGGGCATGATGTCGTTGCGCACCTTCAGCGCCATCACCACCTCTTCCAGCGCGGTGTTGCCGGCCCGCTCGCCCAGGCCGTTGATCGTGCATTCGATCTGCCGCGCGCCGCCCGCCACGGCGGCAAGGCTGTTGGCCGTCGCCATGCCCAGGTCGTTGTGGCAATGGGTGGCGAAGACGATCTCGTCGGCGCCGGGGACCGTCTCGATCAGGCGGCGGATCAGGTCGGCCGATTCGACGGGCGCGGTGTAGCCGACCGTGTCGGGGATGTTGATCGTGCTGGCCCCGGCCTTGATCGCGATCTCCACGACCCGGCACAGGTAGTCCCATTCGGTCCGCGTCGCGTCCATGGGCGACCATTGCACGTTGTCGCAGAGGTTGCGGGCGTGGGTCACCGTCTCGTGGATGCGCTCGGCCATCTCGTCCATCGTCAGGTTGGGGATGGCGCGGTGCAGCGGCGAGGTGCCGATGAAGGTGTGGATGCGCGGCCGTTCGGCGTTCTTCACCGCCTCCCAGCAGCGGTCGATGTCGGTCAGGTTGGCGCGCGCGAGGCCGCAGATCACCGCCTGCTTGGCGCGCTTCGCGATCTCGGAGACGGCGCGGAAGTCACCCTCGGAGGCGATGGGAAAGCCGGCCTCGATGATGTCGACGCCCATGTCGTCCAGAAGCTCGGCGATCTCCAGCTTCTCTTCGTGGGTCATCGTGGCGCCGGGGCTCTGCTCGCCGTCGCGCAGGGTGGTGTCGAAAATCAGCACGCGGTTGCTGTCTGCGGGGGTGGTCATCTGCTGTCCTTCCTTGGTCCTAAGCTCGGGCGCGAAGCGGCATATCCTCTGAGCGGTCGCGCCGGGACGGCACGCTCAGAGGCGGCTTAGGAGAAGACGAGCGGCCAGAAGGCCCCGGCGCGAGGCGGGGGCCAGGGGGCAGGAATTATGTCCGTGGCGGCTCATGGCGCGGATCATAAGCAGCCCCGCGGCGGATGAAAACCCGCGAAATTGACGTCGCGGCGCCCCGGTGGCGGCGGGGCCGGGCGGGACGCGGGTAGGGCGCTGGCCCGGGCGGGCGGCCGCGCTAGGTTTCGCGGGCATGGAGCGCGTTCTGATCATCGGCGCCTCGGGCGGCATCGGCGCGGCGCTGGCCGAAGGCTGGCGCGCGCGCGGCGCGCACGTGACGGGGCTGAGCCGGCGTGCGGACGGGCTGGAGCTGACCGATGCCGCCTCCGTCGCCGCGCACCTCGGCGCGCTGGAGCCGGGCTTCGACGCGGTGGTGATCGCCGCCGGGATCCTCGCCCCGCCGGGGGGCACGCCGGAAAAAGCGCTGGCCGCCATCACCGCGGATGCAATGGCCCAGGTCTTCGCCGTCAACTGCATCGGCCCGGCGCTGGTGCTCGCGCATGTCCCGAAACTGCTGGCGCGGCGGCGGCGCACGGTGGTGGGCGTGCTGTCGGC
>JBPEXR010000229.1:0-3913 GCA_052031355.1 Paracoccaceae bacterium | reverse complement strand
ACGATGCGCAAACTGGTGCTGACCGGCGCGGCCGGCAAGCTGGGAAGCCGCCTGCGGGCGCCGCTGGCGAAACTGGCGGAGGAGCTGGTCTCCACCGACCTGGCCGACGGGGTGGACGGGCTGGCCGAGAACGAGCGGTTCCAGCGCGCCGACCTGTCGCAGCTGGACGAGGTCGAGGCGCTGATGGAGGGGGCCGAGATGGTGGTGCACTTCGGCGCCATCGGCGACGAGGCGCCCTTCGACGACATCCTGCGCTCCAACATCATCGGGACCTACAACGTCTACGAGGCCGCCTATCGCGCCGGGGTGCGGCGGGTTGTCTATGCCTCGTCGATCCACGCGGTGGGCATGTATCCCAAGACGCAGGCGATCACCGTCGACACGCCGCACAAGCCGGACACCTTCTACGGGTTGTCGAAGTGTTTCGGCGAGGATCTGGCGAGCCTTTACTGGGACCGCCGGCAGCTGGAATCGGTCTGCCTGCGGATCTACTCGTGCAATGACGTGGGCAACACGCGCGCGCTTGGGTCCTGGTTGAGCTACGGCGACCTGGTGCGGCTGGTCGAGCGGGCGATCGACACGCCGACCACCGGCTGCGCGGTGATCTATGGCGTCTCGGACAACGACCGCGCCCCGGTCGACAATTCCGGCGCACGCTTCCTGGGCTACCGGCCGCAGGACAATGCCGAGCAATACGCGGCAGAGCTTCTGGGCCGCACCCCGGCGCCGGAGGTGGGCGATCCGGGCGAGTGGTTCCACGGCGGGCCCTTCGCCAAGATCGAGCTGGGGCAAAGCGGCCTCGCGGCGATGAAGAAAGCGCAGGGCGAGGGCTAGGGCCGAAGCCGCGCCACGTCGTCTGAAAGGGGAGGGGCCGTCGGCCCCCTCTTGCGCCTTTGGGCGCAATTCACCCCCGAGAGTATTTTGGCGAGGTGAAGCAGGGACTTGGGGGCCCGGCGGGGCGAAATTTTGTGAGGTTTGGCGGCTGGGCCGCGCAAGAAAGCGCTTGACGTAAGGGGCGCGGCTTGTTTGGTTGCGACCAATGTAGGATTGGTTGCGATAAAGGTTGCGCATGGCCCCCACGTCCCGGACCCCGTCCGACCCCGCCGGCGCGGCGGCAGAGGCGCCGCTGCTGGAGGTGGAGGATTTCAGCCTGCGCTTCCGCGGGATGCCGACCGACCAGATCCGGCAGGTCAGTTTTTCCGTCGCTGCGGGCGAGACGCTGTGCATCGTCGGGGAATCGGGCTGCGGCAAGTCGGTGACCTCGCTGGCGCTGATGGGTCTCTTGCCCGCGGACGTGGCCGAGATGCGCGGCGGCGAGATGCGCTTTCGCGGCGCGGCGCTGAACCTCGGCGACGAGCGCGCCATGCGCCAGCTGCGCGGCGACGCGATGACGATGATCTTCCAGGAGCCGATGACCTCGCTCAACCCCGCGTTCCGGGTGGGCGAGCAGATCGCCGAGGCGGTCATGGCGCATCGCGACGTCGACCAGGCGGAGGCGGAATCGCGGGCGCTGGCGATGCTGGCGCGCGTCGGCATCCCGGCGCCGGAGCGGCGGATGCGCGAGTATCCGCACCAGCTGTCGGGCGGCATGCGCCAGCGGGTGATGATCGCCATGGCGCTGGTGAACGACCCGGCGCTGCTGATCGCGGACGAGCCGACGACGGCGCTGGACGTGACCATCCAGGCGCAGATCCTGGACCTGATCCGGGCCATCCAGGCGGAAAACGGCATGGGGGTGATGATGATCACCCATGACCTGGGCGTGGTGGCGGAGGTCGCCGACACGGTGGCGGTGATGTACGCCGGCACGATCGTCGAGGCGGGACCCGCGGCGCGCATCTTCGCCGATCCGCAGCATCCCTACACGATCGGCCTCATGTCCTCGATCCCCGCGCTGACGGGGCCGCGGGGGCGGCTCGCGACGGTGCCGGGGCTGGTGCCGACAGGCGAGACGATGCCCGCGGGCTGTCGCTTCTCAACACGCTGCCCCTTCGCCGCACCGCGCTGCGCCGAGGTGCCGCCGATGGTGGACTTCGGCCAGGGGCACCGCGCGGCCTGCCACTTCGCACCGCTGGAGCGGCACGTGGGAGAGGTGGCATGAGCGCGGACATCATCCTGGAGGCGCGGGACCTCAAGCGGCACTTCGACGTGGGCGGGGGGATCTTCTCCAAGGCGCCGCCGGTTCGCGCGGTGGATGGCGTCTCGCTGCAGGTGCGGCGGGGCGAGACCTTCGCCATCGTCGGCGAGTCGGGTTGCGGCAAGTCCACCCTGGCGCGGCTGCTGATGCGTCTGCTGACCCCCAGCGCGGGCGAGGTGCGCTTTGACGGGGTGGCGACGGCGGGGCTGTCGGGCGCGGCGCTGAAGACGCTGCGGCGCGACATGCAGTTCATCTTCCAGGATCCCTTCTCCTCGCTGAACCCGCGGATGAGCGTCGGGCGCCTGATCGGCGAGCCTTTGGAAACCCACGCGCCGGAGCTGGACGCCGCCGGCCGCCGCGCGCGGGTGGCCGAGCTGCTGGGCCAGGTGGGGCTGCGGCCGGAGCACGCCGGGCGCTACCCGCACGAGTTTTCCGGCGGCCAGCGGCAGCGCATCGGCATTGCGCGGGCCCTCGCCTCCGGCCCGAAGCTGGTGATCGGGGACGAGCCTGTGAGCGCGCTGGACGTCTCTGTTCAGGCGCAAGTCATCAATCTGCTGGGGGATCTGAAGGAGGCATTGGGGCTGACGCTGGTTGTGATCGCACATGACCTGGCCGTGATCCGCCACATGAGCGACCGCATCGCGGTGATGTACCTGGGCCAGGTGGTCGAGACCGGGCCCAGCGAGGCGCTGTTCGAGGCGCCGCGGCACCCCTACACCCGGGCGCTGCTTTCGGCGATCCCGGTGGCCGAACATGGCCGGGCGCGCGCCCCGCTGGCGCTGCGCGGCGAGACGCCCAGCCCCGCGGCCCCGCCCAGCGGATGCCGCTTCCACACGCGCTGCCCCTACGCCCGGCCCGACTGCGCCGCCCGTGCGCCACAGCTGCGCCGCGCGGAAGGTGCGCCCGAGGGGGCCGAGGTCGCCTGTCATTACGCCGAGGAGATTTTCGCCTCGGACCCGCCCGCGCCGCCCGCCAGGGGCGCCGCGAAGGAGGAGGGGGCCGAGGCGCGCTTCGCCCTCTACCGTGCGGCGCTGGCGCGCCGCGCAGCACCGACGACCAACGGAGAGGAGACCGTGAAATGAGCCTGAGAACCCTGACCCTGACCGCCGCGCTGCTGGGGGCCACCGCCCTTGGCGCCCAGGCGCAGGACCTGCGCATCGCCCTGCAGTCGGATGCCGACGTGCTGGACCCGGACCAGTCGCGCACCTTCGTGGGGCGGATCGTCTACGCCTCGCTTTGCGACAAGCTGGTCGACATCACCCCGGAGCTGGAGATCATCCCGCAGCTGGCGACCGAATGGTCCTGGTCCGAGGATGGCACCAGCCTGACGATGAAGCTGCGCGAGGGCGTGGTCTTCCACGACGGCACGCCCTTCGACGCAGAGGCGGTGGCCCGCAACATCGAGCGTAGCCAGACGCTGGAGGAATCGCGCCGCAAGTCCGAGCTCAGCTCGATCACCGGGACCGAGGTTCTGGGCTCGCACGAGATCCGCCTGGACCTGAAGGGCCCCGACGCGACGCTGCTGGCGCAGCTGGCCGACCGGGCCGGGATGATGATCTCGCCCGAGGCGGCCGAGACGGCGGGCGCCGACTTCGGCCTGAACCCCGTCTGCTCCGGCCCCTTCAAGTTTGAAGAGCGCGTGGCCCAGGACCGGATCGTCCTGAGCAAGTTCGACGATTACTGGAACGCCGGGGAGATCAACTTCGACAGCGTGACCTTCCTGCCGATCCCCGACACCACGGTGCGCCTGGCGAACCTGCAATCGGGCGACATCCA
>JBPEXR010000228.1:0-5850 GCA_052031355.1 Paracoccaceae bacterium | reverse complement strand
CGGCGCGGGGTGCGCGCGGCATCGGGCAGCGGTTGCACCTCGGCCAGCCGCGCCAGGGCGACGTGGTAGAGCGAGGGGCGCGCCAGCTCCGCCTCAAGCGCCGCGGCCAATTCGGGGCGGTGGGCGTGCGGGCGCAGCATGGCGCGGTTGCGGTTGCCGAGAATGAACTCGATCATCCGGTACTGGTGGCTCTGAAAGCCCGAACTCTGGCCCAGCGCGTCGCGGAACCGCGTGTAGTCGGCCGGGGTCATCGTGCGCAGCACGTCCCAGGCGTTGTTGAGCTGCTCGAAGATGCGGCTGACGCGGGCCAGCATCTTGAAGGCCGGGCGCATGCGCCCCTGGGCGATCTCGTCCCGCGCGGCGTTCAACTCGTGAATCGCCAGCCGCATCCACAGCTCCGAGGTCTGGTGCTGGATGATGAAGAGCATCTCGTCGTGCGCATCCGACAGCGGATGCTGCGCGCCGAGGATGCTGTCCAGGCCCAGGTAGTCGCCGTAGGACATGGCGTCCGCGAAGGACATGCGCGCGCCTTCGGCCTCGGGATCGTAGCCTTCGCCCATGCTGCCCCCCGCCCTCAGGTTACCGCCTTGCGCGCCTTGTATTCCGGCGCGTCCCAAAGGGCGTTCTGCATCACGTCCTCCAGGATCTCGGCGGCGCCCGTCACGTCGGCGGCGTCGATGTAGAGCGGGCAGAAGCCGAAGCGCATGATGTCGGGGGCGCGGAAGTCGCCGATCACGCCGCGGGCAATCAGCGCCTGCATCGCGGCGTAGCCTTCGGCGAAGCGGAAGGAGACCTGGCTGCCGCGCAGCTCCGCCTCGCGGGGGGAGGCAAGCTCCAGCATCGGGCAGCGGGCCTCGACCTCGCGGATGAACAGCTCGCACAGCTCGACCGAGCGCTGGCGCAGCGCCTGCATGTCCACCTGCTCCCAGATGTCGAGCGCGCAATCGAGGGCCGTCAGCGCCAGCACCGGCGGCGTGCCGACGCGCATCCGCTCGATGCCGGCGCCGGGGCGGTAGGAGGGCTCGAAGGCGAAGGGCGCGCGGTGGCCCAGCCAGCCCGAGAGGATCGGCTGCGCGCGCTCGGCATGGCGGGGCGCCACGTAGATGAAGCCCGGCGCGCCCGGCCCGCCGTTCAGGTACTTGTAGGTGCAGCCCACGGCGAAGTCGGCGCCCGCGCCGGCCACGTCCACCGGCAGCGCACCGGCGGTATGCGCCAGGTCCCAGACCGTCAGCGCCCCCACCGCATGGGCACGGCGCGTCAGCTCGGCCATGTCGTGCTTGCGCCCGGTGCGGTAATCCACCTCCGTCAGCAGGGTGACGGCCACCTCCTCGGTGATGTTCTCGGCCACCTCCTCGGGGGCGACGACGCGCAGCTCGTGCCCCTTGCCCAGTCCGGCGATCAGCCCTTCGGCCATGTAGAGATCGGACGGGAAGTTGCCGCTGTCCGACAGGATCACCTTGCGGTCCGGGCGCATCTCCAGCGCCGCGGCGAGGGCCTGGAACACCTTCACCGACAGCGTGTCGCCCATCACGACATGCCCCGGCTCGGCGCCGATCAGCTTGCCGATGCGGTCGCCGATCTGGCTGGGCTGCGCCATCCAGCCGGCCTTGTTCCAGCCGGTGATCAGCATCTCGCCCCATTCCTCGGTCATCGCCGACTGCATCCGCGCGGGCGCCGATTTCGGCAGCGGGCCCAGCGAGTTGCCGTCCAGGTAGATGACCCCCTCGGGGAGGTGGAACAGGGCCTTGGTGGCGGCGAAATCGGTCATCGGACCCTCCGGCGGATGTTTGAGGCTTAAAACAATCCCGGCAGCCATAGCCTGCGCCGCCCCCGCTGTCCAGCGCGGCCCGCCGGGACGGGCGCCTGCGCCCTGCGCCTCAGGCGGATTTCAGCGTCGCGGGCCGGCGGCCCTTGGCCCAGTCGCGCACCGCGGCGCCGAAGCTTTCGAAGAGCGGGCGCGACACCGGGTCCGAGGCGGCCTCGTATTCCGGGTGCCATTGCACCGCCAGCGCATAGCCGGGCGCATCGGCGATATAAGCGGCCTCGGGCGTGCCGTCCTCGGCCTCGCCGTCGATGACGACGCGGGCGCCGGCGCGCTTGATCCCCTGCCCGTGAAGGGTGTTGGTCATCACCTCCTGCGCGCCCATCAGGCGGTGGAAGGGGCCGCCTTCGGTGAAGCGCACGCGGTGGCGCAGGGCGAACTTCTCCTCCAGCGTGCCGTCGGGGGGCATGCGGTGGTTCATCCGGCCCGGCAAATCGCGGATCTCGGGGTAGAGCGAGCCGCCCATGGCCACGTTCACCTCCTGAAAGCCGCGGCAGATGCCCAGGAAGGGCTGGCCGCGTTCGACGCAGGCGCGCACCAGCGGCAGCGAGATCGCATCGCGCGCGCGGTCGAAGGCGCCGTGCGCCTCGGTCGCCGCCTCGCCGTATTCCTCGGGGTGCACGTTGGGCCGCCCGCCGGTCAGCAGGAAGCCGTCGCAGGCCTCCAGGAGTTCCGGCACCGAGACGAAGCGCGGATCGGCGGGGATGAGCAGCGGCATGCAGCCCGAGACCTGGGCCACCGCCTCGGAGTTCATCGTGCCGCCGGCGTGGGCCGGGTACTGGTCGTTGATCAGGTACTGGTTGCCGATAATGCCGACGATCGGTCGTGTCATGCGTGCCTCGCTGGTGTTGCCCGCAGGATAGGGGCCCGCGCGGCGCGGCGAAAGAGGGAAGCGCCATGGCGCGCGCGAAGGCAGTGCGGCGCGGCGGAAAGGCCACCGTGGGGAGGCCTCGCGGGCCAGGGGCTTGGTCGAGGGTCGTCGCGATGTGCCACCGTAGCCAAGCCGAGAGCGGCGCGCCCGGGCGGGCCTGATCTCCGTGTGGGCCGAGGGGTGAAAACTGCAGCCACCGCGCCCGACTTCAAAGATGAGGAACAGGGCGCGGAGGCCGCGGCTATTCCCTCGGTTTGCCAAGTGCCCCTTTGAGGATCGTCGCCCGATGTGACCGCGCCAAACTTTGAGCGTTTAGAACGGAGCACACATGCCGGCCCGTCCTCATGGTATGTCTAAAGCCCTTTCGAGGTTCATCGCCCGATGCGCCCGCAACCGTTCCGACGCTAAGAACGGCGCGCGTGGGCCGGCTTGTCCCCTCGGCGGGCAAGGACACGGGGCATTGCCCGTCGGGCGCACACCGGGCTTCGGGCATTCGGGACGGCGCGTGGCCGGGCGTTCTCGGTCGTGGGGGCAGAGGCGCGGGCCATAGCGTCAGGCTTCTGGAGACGAAACGGCGCGGATGCTGGCCAGTTCTCTTGGCAAGCCAAGCGGCGAACCGGGGCCTCCGCCAGAGGCACCCGCCGCCGGCTTTGGCTTTCCCCGTTTACGCGATCGCGCCCAGAAGCTCAGCGGCTTGCAAACCTTACTGCCCTCTGAAGCGGCCGAGGCCCCTGCCCGCCCCCTTAAGGCGCGGGCGGGCGGCCGGGCGCTTACCCCCGGCGCGCGGCCTTCAGCTCGGCCCGGCGGGCGTGGAGGACCGGCTCGGTGTAGCCCGAGGGTTGCACGCGGCCCTTGAACACCAGATCACAGGCCGCCTGGAAGGCGATGCCGTCATAGCCCGGGGCCATCGGCGCATAGGCCGGGTCGTCTGCGTTCTGCCGGTCGACCACCTCGGCCATCTTCCGCATCGCCTCCATCACCCGGGCCTCCGAGACGACGCCGTGGTGCAGCCAGTTGGCCAGCGCCTGGCTGGAGATGCGGCAGGTGGCGCGGTC
The DNA here is from genome assembly GCA_052031355.1 of Paracoccaceae bacterium. Classification (GTDB taxonomy): domain Bacteria; phylum Pseudomonadota; class Alphaproteobacteria; order Rhodobacterales; family Rhodobacteraceae; genus JBPEXR01. The sequence goes on along the minus strand of JBPEXR010000228.1, from coordinate 2,102 downwards.
CTCCATCAGCCCGACATCGTTGATGTCCGGCACCTTGGAGCAGCCGACGCCCTGGTCGACCCAGCGCACGACGTAGCCCAGGATGCCCTGGGCGTTGTTCTCGATCTCCCGGGCGACGGCCTCGTCCGAGAGGTTCTGGCCTTCCATCAGCGGGATGCTCAGCAGGTCCTCCAGGCTGGCGCGGGGGCCGGCCTTGGCGATCTCCTCCTGCCGGGCCTTCACGTCGACCTCGTGGTAATGCGTGGCGTGCAGCGTGGCGGCGGTGGGCGACGGCACCCAGGCGCAGTTGGCCCCGGCGCGCGGATGGCCGATCTTCTGCTCCAGCATGTCCCCCATGCGGTCGGGCATGGCCCACATGCCCTTGCCGATCTGCGCCCGGCCGCGCAGCCCGCAGGCCAGGCCGATGTCGACGTTGCGGTCCTCGTAGGCGGCGATCCAGCGGGCGGATTTCATCTCGCCCTTCGGCACCATGGGGCCGGCCTCCATCGAGGTGTGGATCTCGTCGCCCGTGCGGTCGAGGAAGCCGGTGTTGATGAAGGCGACGCGGTGTTTGGCGGCGCGGATGCATTCCTTGAGGTTGGCGGAGGTGCGCCGTTCCTCGTCCATGATGCCCAGCTTCACGGTGTATTGCGGCAGGCCCAGGATCTCTTCGACGCGGGTGAAGATCTCGTCCGCGAAGGCGACTTCCTCGGGGCCGTGCATCTTGGGTTTGACGACATAGACCGACCCGGCTTCCGAGTTGCGGGGCCCGCCGTCCTTCTTCAGGTCGTGCAGCGCGATGGCGACGGTGGTCAGCGCGTCCAGCAGCCCCTCGCCGATCTCGCGGCCCTCGCGGTCCAGCACCGCCGGGTTGGTCATCAGGTGGCCGACGTTGCGCACCAGCATCAGGCTGCGGCCCTTGAGGCGCAGCGTGCCGCCCGCGGCGCCGGTGAACTCCATGTCGCCGCGCAGCCGCCGGGTGAAGGTCTTGCCGCCCTTGGTCACCTCCTCGGCCAGGTCGCCCTTCATCAGGCCCAGCCAGTTGCGGTACGCCAGCGCCTTGTCCTCGGCATCGACGGCGGCGACGGAATCCTCGCAATCCATGATGGTGGAGACCGCCGATTCCAGCGTGATGTCCGAAAGGCCCAGCTTGTCGGAGGCGCCGATCTCGGTCTCGGGGTCGATCTCCAGGATGATGTGCAGCCCGTGGCGGGTCAGCACGACGCGCTCGGGCGCCTCGGCGGGGCCGGCGTGCCCGGCGAACTGGCCGGCGTCGCGCAGCGGCTTGCCGTCCGCCTGCAGCGCCCCGTCCTCGATCGCCAGCGCGGTCACATCGGACCAGCTGGCGCCGTCCAGCGGCACGTAGGCGTCCAGGAACTCCCGCCCCCAGGCGATGACCTTGGCGCCGCGCGCCGGATCGTAGCCGCCGCCCTCGGGCAGCGAGCCCAGCGCGTCGGTGCCGTAAAGCGCATCGTACAGCGAGCCCCAGCGCGCGTTGGCGGCGTTCAGCGCGAAACGCGCGTTGGTGATCGGCACCACCAGCTGCGGGCCGGCGATCTGCGCGATCTCCGGGTCAACGTTGCGGGTCTCGATCTCGAAATCGGGGCCCTCGGGGACGAGGTAGCCGATCTCCTCCAGGAAGGCGCGATAGGCTTCGGCGTCGTGCGGCTGACCCTTGCGGGCGATGTGCCAGGCGTCGATGCGGCCCTGGATATCGGCCCGCTTGGCCAGCAACTCGCGGTTGCGGGGGCCGAAGTCATGCGCCAGCGCCGAAAGGCCCGACCAGAAGCTGTCGGCCTCGATCCCGGTGCCCGGCAGGGCCTCCTTCTCGATGAAGGCCACCAGCGGGGCGGCGACCTGCAGCCCGTGTTTCTCGATCCGGTCGATATGGTCGGTCATCCGGCCCCTCCCTGCGGTATTCCGTTGCATACCGCCTATCTAGGTCCAAAGTTTCCTATAGGCAACGCGCGGCGCCGCCCCGGCCGTTCGGATTTTCCGGCAAGTGCTTCGGGCAGCGCCGAAAGATGGCGGCGGGCTTCCCCCGCCCCCGCGCGGCCACGCATTCAGGGAGCCGACAATCGGCTTGCACCCGCCCGGCGGGCCTTGCGACAACATGGCCAACC
>JBPEXR010000227.1:0-3334 GCA_052031355.1 Paracoccaceae bacterium | reverse complement strand
GGCCGCGGGGCTGGACGGCATCGTGGTCGAGGCGGGCAAGGTGCTGCTGATCGACCGGCCGGAGCTGGAGCGGGCAGCCGAACGGGCCGGGATCTTCCTCGCCGCGCGGCGGTTCGCGCCGTGAAGGCCTTCCTGCTGGCCGGCGAGGCCTCGGGCGACCGGCTGGGCGCGGCGCTGATCCGCGGCCTGCGCAGCGAGCTGGGCGATGGCGCGCAGATCCGCGGCGTCGGCGGCGAGGGAATGCGCGCCGAGGGCATGGACAGCCTCTTCGCGATGGAGGAAATCTCCGTCATGGGGGTGGCGGAGATCCTGCGCGAGTACCCCCGGCTGCGCCGGCGCCTGAACCAGACGGTCGAGGCGATCTGCGACGCGCCCCCCGACGTGCTGGTCACCATCGACCTGCCGGAGTTCGGCCTGCGCGTCGCCCGCGCGGTGAAGGCGCGGCGGCCCGAGGTGCGCACCGTGCATTACGTCGCCCCCACGGTCTGGGCCTGGCGTCCCGGCCGGGCGGCGAAAATGGCGCCCTACATCGACCAGGTGCTGGCGCTTTTCCCGTTCGAGCCGCCTTACATGGAAGCCGCCGGGATGCGCTGCGATTTCGTCGGCCACCCGGTGGTGACCGACCCGCAGGCCAGCCCGGCCGAGGCGCAGGCCTTCCGCGACCGCCACGGGCTGGGGGCAGGGCCGGTGCTGCTGGTGCTGCCGGGCTCGCGCCGCTCGGAGGTGACGCGCCTCGCGCCGGTCTTCGGCGCCGCGCTGCGCCGGATGGCCGCCGCGGGCACGGCGCCGCGCGTCGTGGTCCCCGCCGCGCCGGGGGTGGCGCCGCTGGTGCAGGAGGCGGTGGCGGATTGGCCCGGCGCGCCGCTGCTGCTGGACCCGCGCGGCAGCGATCCGGCGGACTTCGCCGCGCGCAAGCGGGCCGCCTTTCGCGCGGCGGACGGGGCGCTGGCCGCCTCCGGCACCGTGGCGCTGGAGCTGGCCGCGGCGCAGACGCCGATGGTCGTCGCCTACGACATGGGCTGGCTGTCGCGGCAGATCATCGGGCGGATGCTGCGCACCGACAGCGTGAACCTGGTCAACCTGGTGGCCGGCACCCGCTCCGTGCCCGAGCTGATCGGCCCGGACTGCGCGCCGGAGCCGATCGCCGCGGCAGTGGCGGCGATGCTGCGCGATCCGGGCGCGCAGCTGCCCGACATGGCGCGGGTGATGGAGCTTCTGGGCAAGGACGGCCCGCCGCCGGGGCTGCGCGCCGCGCGCGCGGTGATCGACGGGCTGGCGCGGGGCTGAAACGCGAACCGCCCCCCGGGGTCGTTCCCCGGGAGGCGGCTGCGATCGTTCAGGTGCGCCTCAGCGCGACGGGCGCGCAGGCTCAGTTCGCCGGCTCGATCACCGAGACCTTGTCGTAGCTGGCGGTGAAGCCGTTCAGCGACAGGTCCAGCGTCACCTTCTGGTCCGGCGCGGCGAAGGGCACGATGGTGACCTTGGCAACGGCGCCTTTCTTGAAGGCCGCGACATCGCCCGCGGTCAGGCCGATGCGCGAGTAGCAGCCCACCGGGTTGCAGAAGCTGAAGGGGTAGCGCTTGCCCTGGCCGGAATCGACCGCGAGCGTCAGTTGCTGGGTCAGCAGCGTCTCCAGCGGGGCGACGATGGTCGCCCCGGCCACGGCCTGGCCGCCCTCGGGCAGGCGGAAGAGGCTGACCTCGGCCACCGCGTTGCCGTCCTCGTCGGTCAGCAGCTGGTACATCTGGCAGGGGTCTTCGCCTTCCTCGGCGCGGATGCACTGGACCTCCCAGTCGCCGATGGTCTCGGCGACATAGGTGCTGCCGGGGCCCTCCGCGTCGGTGGCCTCTTCGCCAAGGCTCAGCCCGGTGTCGGCGGTGCCCTGGGCGGCAGGGGCCTCGGTTCCGCTTTGCGCCTCGGTCTGCGTTTCGGTGTCGGTTTCGGTCTGCGTGGCGGTGCTGTCCTGCGCCGCCAGCGGGGCGGCCAGCCCCAGGATCAGGGCCGCGCTCAAGGTCGTAAGGGTCTTGGGCATGAATTTTTCCCTGCGTTGGGTTAACGGATTGCCCCGCGACTATCACGGCGCGGCGGCACTGTCAGGCGCTTATCGCCCGGCGCGCCGCGCCCGCGGTCCGGTCGGCTGCCTGCCGCCGAAAGGGCGCGCGGGAAAGGCGGAACGAGAAAAGGGGGCCATGACAGCCCCCTTCGAAATCTCTCCCCGTCGGACTGGCCGACTTAGTATTGACGGAACGCTACGAAGATTGCCGCTTTGGGTCAACAGGCAAAACTTCCTGTTTTCTTCGTGGCTTTGGCCGGGCCGCCCGGCGCGGGCCGAAACGACGAAAAAAGCCGCGTCCCGAGGGACGCGGCCAGTCTGACAGGGAGGAAAAAGACCCGAAAACGCCCGTCAATGACGACCGGGTCACTTCTACAATCGCCTCCAGGGGTTAAGGTTCCACTTACGGCAACGGCAGGAGCACGACATGGGCGAGGGAATCTTCATCGGCGGCGCGGGCCCGGACTACGGGCAGGGGCAGTATCTTCCGCTGCGCTATGCCAACCGGCACGGGCTGATCGCCGGGGCCACGGGCACCGGCAAGACGGTGACGCTGCAGATCATGGCCGAGGGATTCTCGGACGCGGGCGTGCCGGTCTTCCTGTCGGACGTGAAGGGGGACCTTTCGGGGCTGGCCGCGGCCGGGCGGGAGGATTTTCACCTCCACGGGCCCTTCACCGAACGCGCGCAGAAGATCGGCTATACCGATTACGCCTACCGCAGTTTCCCGGTGACCTTCTGGGACCTCTTCGGCGAACAGGGCCACCCGATCCGCACCACGCCCACGGAGATGGGCCCGCTGCTTCTGGCGCGGCTGCTGGAGCTGACCGAGGCGCAGGAGGGCGTGCTGAACATCGCCTTCCGCGTCGCGGACGAGGAGGGCTGGGCGCTGCTCGACCTCGAGGACCTGGGCGCCATGCTGCACTGGCTGGGCGAGAATCGCGCCGCGCTGTCCAACGAATACGGGCTGATCTCCCCGGCTTCGATCGGCGCCATCCGCCGGCGCCTGCTGGTGCTGGAGAACCAGGGCGCCGCGGATTTCTTCGGCGAGCCGGCGCTGAAGCTGGAAGACCTGATGCAGCGCGACGCGAAAGGGCGCGGGCGTATCAACATCCTGGCGGCCGACAGGCTGATGCAATCGCCGCGCCTCTACGCCACCTTCCTGCTGTGGCTGCTGTCCGAGCTCTTCGAGACGCTGCCCGAGGTGGGCGACCCGGACCGCCCCAAGCTGGTCTTTTTCTTCGACGAGGCGCATCTGCTGTTCGACGACGCGCCCAAGGC
>JBPEXR010000226.1:0-2612 GCA_052031355.1 Paracoccaceae bacterium | reverse complement strand
CCCCTGATGAAACCCGGCCACGGCGGCAAACAGCCCCCCGCCAACAACGGCGGGAAAGGCGGCGGGGGCGGCGGCGGCGGCGGATCGCGGTTTCACAAGCCCGCCGCGCCGGACCAGTTCGTCCAGCAGCTCAACACCGGCACGCGGGTGGTCAAACGCAACCTCAGCTTCGTGATGCTGTTGACCTGCGCGACCAATATGCTCGTGCTCGCCATTCCGATCTACCTGTTCCAGATCTCGGACCGGGTGCTGACCAGCCGTTCGCTGGATACGCTCATCATGCTCACCGTGGTGATCGTCGGGGCCGTCGTCATGCAGGCGGTTTTCGACGCGGTCCGCCGGTTCATCCTGATGCGCACCGCCGTCGAAGTCGCCGTGCGGCTCGGCGCGCCGGTGCTGGCAGCGGCGGCCCATGCCTCGCTGCAGGACAACGGCAGGCAATATCAGACCCTCGGCGATCTGAACCAGCTGCGCGGTTTCCTGACCTCGGGGACCTTGATCTCTTTTCTCGACGTGCCCTTCGCGCCGCTGTTCATCCTGGCGATTTTCCTGGTGCATCCACATCTGGGGATGATCGTCGTGGTGACCGCGATCGCGCTGATGGTGATCGCCGTGATCAACCAGAAGGCCACCGCGAAACCCTTTGCCGAGGCGAACAAGGCCCAGAGCATGGCGAACATGCACCTCGACTCGATGTCGCGGAACAGCCAGATCATCAACGCGCTCGCCATGGTGCCCGAGGCGGTGTCGCTCTGGGGCCGGGACACGGCCGATTCATTGCGCGCGCAGGTCAAGGCGCAGGACCGCAACATCGCCTGGGCCGCCGTCTCCCGCGCGGCGCGTCTGCTGACCCAGATCGCCATGCTGGGCTGGGGCGCCTACCTTGCCATTCAAGGCGAGATCACGGGCGGCATGGTGATCGCCGCCTCGATCATCGCGGGCCGTGCGCTTGCCCCGATCGAAGGATCCATCGAAGGCTGGAACGGCTTCATCCTGTCGCGCGGCGCCTATGACCGGGTGAAGGCGCTGATGTACAACTCCGTGCAGCGTTTCGAGAAGCTGGTGCTGCCCGACCCCAAGGGACAACTCAACGTCGAACGCCTGCTCTATGTGCCCGCAGGGACGAAACAGGTGATCCTGAACGGGCTGACCTTCAGCCTCAACCCGGGCGAGTCGCTCGCCGTGATCGGCAACTCCGGCGCGGGCAAGACGACGCTGGGCAAGATGCTGGTGGGGTCGATCCTGCCGACCTCGGGCAACGTGCGGCTGGACCTGATGGACCTGCGCAACTGGGACACCCGGCAACTGGGCGAAAACATCGGCTACCTGCCGCAGGACGTGCAGCTGTTTCCCGGCTCGATCAAGGCCAACATCGCCCGGATGCGGGTCGATGCAAGCGACGCGGACGTGCACCGGGCCGCCCTGCTGGCCGATGTGCACGACATGATCGCCATGCTGCCGCACGGCTATGAGACCATGGTTCAGGCCGACGGCGCGCCGCTCTCGGGCGGGCAGAAACAGCGGATCGCCCTTGCCCGGGCGTTCTTCGGCAATCCGCGCTTTCTGGTGCTGGACGAACCGAACTCGAACCTCGACACCGCCGGGGACCGCGCACTGGCCAATGCCATCCGGCACGCCGGGCAGCACGGCATCACCGTCGTGGTGATCACGCAAAAGCCTTCGCTGCTGAGCGTGGTCGACAAGATCATGGTGATGGCCGACGGCAACATCGCCATGTTCGGCCACCGTCAGCAGGTCTTGCAACAACTCGCACAGCGCAGTCAGGGCAACGGCAATCTGCCCACTGCCCAAAACGGCCCGGGAGGGCAGCCGAATGTCTAACCTCGTCGCCTATAACAACGCGCAGGAATGGTATGCCGACGTGCCGCGCTCGGTCTTCAAGCACATCGTCGTGGGGCTGTTGCTCTTTGCCCTTACCTTCGGGGGCTTCGGCTTCTGGGCCTTCACCGCGCCCTTGGCGGCGGCGGTGATCTCCCAAGGCAGTTTCGTCGCCACGGGGCGCAACAAGATCGTCCAGCACCTCGAGGGCGGGATCATCAAGGAAATCCTGATCAGCGAAGGGGACACCGTGGAGGCCGGGCAACCGATCCTCCTTCTGGACGAGACCGCGGCCCTCGCCACCGAACGCGAGCTTTTTCTTCGGCAAGTGCGGCTGGAGGCGATGGAAACAAGGATCCTGGCACAGGCAAACAACGAAGACCGGCTGATATTCCCCCCCGAGATGGAAAAGCTGCGGGCGGACTTCGCCATTGCCTCGATGCTGGACGCCCAAGCGGTCACCTTCGCCGCCGCCCGGCGGCAGCTTGAAAACGACCTTGCCCTGCTGCGGCAGAGCATCGACGCCCTGACGGTCCGGGCGCGCGGCTACGCGATGCAGTTGAAATCCAGCGAATTGCAACTCGCGCTGCTGCAAGAAGACCTCGAAAGCAAACAAACCCTGCTGAACCGCGGTCTGATCCGGCGGTCGGAGGTCAACGGCCTGCGCCGCGCCATCGCCGAGGGGCAGGGCCAGATCGGGCGGCTGCAATCCGAGATCGACGAGATCGGCGAGGTCAAGGACCGCTACGGCGCGCAGATCGACCAGACCATGA
>JBPEXR010000225.1:0-14819 GCA_052031355.1 Paracoccaceae bacterium | reverse complement strand
GCCACGGTTTCGGCCTAGCTGGACGAGATACACTCGTTCTCCACATGAAGCAGCGGCGGTCGGTATGACCGCCCACCCTAGCGCGCTCATTTGCTCCCATTTCTCTGGCACCTTCGCGCAGCGGCGCGGTGGTGGAGGCGGCAAGGCTGAGCCTGCTCATCGAAAGCCAACGCTGTTGGGGAACGGGGCGTCTGCTTTAGCGTCGTTGCCCGAGCGTATCCCTTGCGCGGTTCATGGCAGCGGTCGTACGCGGGCGGTCGAAAACGTCGTCGGCCCAACGTGGAGGAACCTTCTTTCAGCGGAGAGGGGAGCGGGCCCTAGCGGCGCGTAATTCGAGGTGTCGCAACGCTGCACGCACCGCCTACCGGCCCCACCCCGCCCCGCACGAGGCTCAGCCGTTGCCGGGTGCAAAGCGCCGCCCTCAGACCGCCCCGATGCAAAACTCAGGTGCTCCGCCGCCCCAGGGGCCAGCGCGCGGCGGGTTGCAGCTCGCGGCGGCCGTCCTCTTCCAGCACGAAGACGCGGCCTTCCTCCAGCACCGCGGCGGTCAGCTGCCGGCCCCAGCCCGCACCGCTGTCGAGGTTGACGCGGTTGCCGCGGTGCTCGGGCTCGCGCGCCGGTGAATGGCCGTGGATCACCAGGTGGCTGTGGTCGCGCTGGTCGTTCAGGAACTCGTCGCGGATCCACATCATGTCCTCGGGATCCTGCTCTTCCAGCGGCACGCCGGGGCGGATGCCGGCATGCACGAAGAGGTAGGGCCCCTCGGCGATGTAGAGGGGCATGGCGCGCAGCAGCAACAGGTGCGAGGCGGGCACCGCGTGGCGCGCCCGTTCGGCCAGCTGGGCGGCGGTCTCGCCCGGTGCGCTGAAGATGCCGTAGGAGGCCAGCGTCGCCGGCCCGCCGATGCTTTCGTTCAGCCATTGCCGCCCCGCCGGGTGGCGGCCCATGCCGCCCGGCTCCAGGAAGGCCTGGAACATGGCGTCGTGGTTGCCCTTGACCACGCGCCAGTCGCGGCCCGCCGCCTGGGCGGCGGTGACACGCTCCAGAACGCCGCGGCTGGCGGGGCCGCGATCGACCAGGTCGCCCAGCAGCACGATCCGCGCCGCCCGCCCCCCGTCGGAATAGATCCGCTCCAGCGCGGCATCGAACTGCTCGGCCTGGCCGTGAATGTCGCCGATGACGTAGATGCTCTCTGACATGCTTTCTTCCGTGGCTCTGGCGGTTGATCTAGGGCGCGGGTGCGCTTTCGCACACCATGACCGGCGCGCGCTGTCCAGCCATCGCGCGCGCCGCAGGCCCGGACGGCGCGGATTTGCCGGCGGCTGTCGCCTTCGCGCATCGGGCCAGCCAATAGCGTTTATCGGGTCAATCCATTTGGTGGATGCGGCTTTTTGCGGCATTCTGTCGCTGCGCGCCCGGCACGAGGGCCCGGTGGCCGCGCGGCCCCATGGTGCCGCAGCCGCCCGGCGGGATGGGCTGCGCGTCACAGGGAGGGACTCCACATGAAGGGTATTGCACTTTCGTTCTTCAGCCTGGCGGTGCTGTCGGCCGTCATCGGCATGACCTGGGGCATCATCATGGCCATGACGGGGGATCACGGCACCGCGCCGGCCCATGCGCACCTGAACCTGGTGGGCTGGGTGACGCTGGCGATCTTCGGCTTCTACTACCACCTGGTGCCGCAGGCCGCCGAGGGGCTGCTGCCGCGGCTGCACCTCGGGGCCGCGGCCCTTGGGGTGGCGGTGATGGTGCCCGGCATCGCCCTGGCGGTGACGGGACAGGGCGAGGCGCTGGCCGCCATCGGCTCGATCCTGACGCTGCTGTCGATGCTGATGTTCGCCGCCGTGGTGCTGCGCAATCGCAGTCCTATGCCCGTTCCGGCGGAATAGGGCCGCGTGGCGGGCGCGCTGGGGGGAGCGTGCCCGCCAAGCCGGGCCGGTCGCGATGCCGGCCCGGCGATCTGCGGAGCCTTCGGTCCGCAGGGGACCCGCGTGAACTTTAAGCCCGCGCCGGGCTATTGCGCCGGCGCGCCCGTCCGGCTGCGGCAGGGGCCGAAGAGGGCGGCGAGCCCCAGGATCACGCCCGAAACCGTGGCGATCATCCCCGCCGCGCTGACCGCATCGGCGCGCCCCAGCCACAGCGGGCCATAGCCTGCCAGCACGTAGCCCAGCACCGCCGAAAGCACCGCGAAAAGCACCGACCAGGCGATCTGCCGCTCCAGCCGGTTGGTCATCAGCCGCGCCGCCGCGGGCGGGCAGATGAACATGGCGATCACGATGATCGAGCCGACGGCGTCGAAAGCCGCCACCGCCGCCACCGCGGAGACCACGACCAGCCCCAGCCCCAGCCAGGTGACGGGCAGGCCCATGGTGCGGGCGAAGCCCTCGTCGAAGGTGGAGATCTTCAGCGGCCGCCAGAAGACCAGCGTCAGCACAGACACCAGGGCCGCGACGATCGCCATGCGCGGCAGCTCGTCCGGCACGCCGGCCAAGGCCGCCGGGTCCAGCAGCGAGGCCCAGCCGGTGGCATCCAGCCAGATCAGGCTCTCGAGATTGCCGTAAAGCGCGTGCTGCACGTCGAGGTGCACGCTGGAGGTATCCGATTGCTCCAACAGCAGCACGCCGCCGGCGAACATCGTGGTGAAGACGACGCCCATGGCCGCGCCCGGCTCGATATTTCCGAGGCGGCGCACCGCTTCGATCAGCCCGACGGCGACCAGCGCCGCCCCGGCCGCGCCCAGCATCATCGGCCAGGCGGCGACGACGCCGGTCACCAGGAAGGCGACGACGATACCCGGCAGCACAACGTGGCTGATCGCATCGCCGATCAGCGCCTGCCGCCGCAGCACCAGGAAATTGCCGGGCAGCGCGCAGGCCACCGCCGCCAGGATGCCGATCAGCAGCGGCGGCAGCGACAGGGGGACGAATTCGGCGCCGCTCATGTCGGCACCCCGCGGGGCGGGCCGATCTTGCGGTCGATCTCGGCGATCTGGTCGGGGGTCAGGACGGTCTCGATGTCGCGCAGCCCGTCGTAGAGAGCGGCGGCGCCGGAATGGCTTTCGGTGGCGCGCACCACCTCCCAGCGGGCCTCGTCGCGCAGCGCCTTTGCGGCGCGGGCCCGCCCGGCCTCGGTCGCCACGCCGTCGGCCCGGGCCAGCCCGGCCCGGCGCAGCAGGCGCAGCGTCAGCCTTTCGTAGATCGGCTGGCCCTGCGCCATCGCCAGAAGGCCCTGGCGCAGGTGCACGCGGCGCTGGAACCGGCGGTGCCGCAGCACGGCCGCCAACACGCCCCGCCCCGGCGCGAAGGCCAGCGAGACGGCGAAGAGGGCGAAGGCCGTCAGCACGATGATCGGCCCCGTCGGCAGCGCCGGCGCCGCCGCCGAGATCGCCGCCCCGGTATAGCCCGCAAGCCCCCCCAACGCGCCCGACAGCGCCGTCACGCGGTCGCTGCGCGCGCTCCAGAACCGGGCGGTGACCGGCGGGATGATGAGCATGGCGACGATCAGGATCAGCCCGACGATCTTCAGCCCGACGACCGTCACCGCCATGACCAGCGCCATGATCGCCAGGTCCACCCGGGCCACGTTCACCCCGGCCGAGGCGGCATATTCGGGATCGAAGGCGACCAGCGTCATCGGCCGGCGCAGGATCAGCACCAGCACCAGGCACAGCGCGCCGCCCAGCGCGATGATCACCGCGTCCGAGAACAGCATCCCGGCGGTCGAGCCCAAAAGGAAGGTCTCCAGCCCCGCCTGGCGGCCCGAACTCATGGTCTGGATCACCGTCAGAAGCACCACGCCGAAGCCGAAGGAGACGCTGAGCACCGCGCCGATGGCGGCGTCCTCGGCCAGCCGCGTGCGGCGGGTCAGCCAGGCGACGCACCACAGCCCCGCCCAGGCCGACAGGGCCGAGCCGAGCAGCAGTCCCGGCAGGTTCCGCCCGTCGCCGCCCAGCGCGACCATGACCATGAAGGCCAGCCCGACGCCCGGCAGCGTGGCGTGCGAGATCGCATCGCTGACCAGCGCGCGCTTGCGCAGGAACAGGAAGGTGCCCGTCACGCCGGCCGCGGTGCCCAGCAGCGCCGCGCCGATGGCGACCAGCGTGGCGTTGTACCCCAGTTGCAGCAGCAGCGCGTCGCGCAGCATCTCAGGCCCCGGCGAGGGCAAGCCGGTCGATCTGCGCGGTGGCCAGGCGGCCGCCGTAGGCCAGTTGCAGGTTGTCCTCGGTGAAGACCTCGTCCACCGGGCCTTCGGCCACGCGGCGGCGGTTGATCAGGAAGACCCGGTCGAAGTAATCGCGTACCGTCGAGAGGTCATGGTGCACGGCGACGACCGTGCGCCCCTCTGCCTTCAGGGCCTTCAGCACCTCGATGATGGCCTTCTCGGTCGCCGCGTCGACGCCGGCGAAGGGCTCGTCCAGCAGGTAGAGGTCGGCGTCCTGCGCCAGCGCCCGGGCCAGGAAGACGCGTTGCTGCTGTCCGCCCGACAGCTGGCCGATCTGGCGGTCGGCGAAGTCGCGCATCCCGACGCGGTCCAGGCAGTCCAGCGCCCGGTCGCGGTGCCGGCCGCGCAGCCGGCCCAGAAGGCCGAGGTCGCGGTAAAGCCCCATGATGACGACATCGATCACCCGCGTCGGGAAATCCCAATCGACGCTGGCCCGCTGCGGGACGTAGGCGATGCGCCCGCGCTGGCTGTCCAGCGGGCGGCCGTAGACCTCGACCCGCCCGGCGAGCGGCGCCACGATCCCAAGTGCCGCCTTCAGCAGGGTCGATTTGCCGGCGCCGTTGGGGCCGATGATCGCCGTCATCGCGCCTTCGTGGATCGTCATGTCGACGCTGAATACGGCCGGCGTCTCGCCGTAGCTGACGGTCAGGCCGCGCACGGCCAGCGGCGCGGGAAGCCCGGCGCCGGGTCCGGCGTCCGGCCCGGTCAGGTGCCCTTCGGTGGCGGCAAGCGTCAGTTGCATCGGCCCTCTCCCTAGCTGTCCGCGGCCAGGCGGCCGTTCAGGCCGCGCGCCGGGACCTCGCCGCCCAGCGCGGCGGCGATGGTGGTGACGTTGTGGTCGATCATGCCGATGTAGGTGCCCTCGTAGCTGCCGGGCTCGCCCATCGCGTCGGAGAACAGCTCCCCGCCGATGCGCACCTCGTGGCCGCGGGCGGCGGCGCCCTCGACCAGCGCGCGGATGTTGCGGTCGCTGACCGAGCTTTCGACGAAAACGGCGGAGATCTTGCGGCTGACCAGCATCTCGACCAGTTCCGAGATGCGGTTCAGCCCCGCCTCGGATTCGGTGGAAATGCCCTGGATGCCGATCACCTCGTAGTCATAGGCGCGGCCGAAGTAGCCGAAGGCGTCATGCGCGGTCAGCAGCACCCGCGCCGGCTCCGGCACGGTGGCGGTGACGCGGCGGGCGTAATCGCCCAGCTCGGCGATCTGCGCCAGATGCGCCTCGGCGTTCCGGGCGAAGGTTTCGGCGGCTTCGGGGCGCGCCTCGGCCAGCGCGGCCTCGACGGCGCGCACGACGTGGGCCCAAAGGTCCGGCACCATCCAGACGTGGGGGTCGAACTTGTCGGCGTAATCCTCGTGCCCCAGCAGCTCCTCTTGCGGGACGGCCTCGCCCACGGCGACGACCTTGCGGCGGCGCGCGAGGTCGCCGAAGAAATCCTCCATCTGCGCTTCAAGGTAGAGGCCGTGCCAAAGCACCAGGTCCGCCCGCGTCATCGCGACGATGTCGCTGCGCGTCTGGCGGTAGCTGTGCGGATCGACGCCCGGCCCCATCAGGGCGCGCACCTCGACCTCGGCCCCGCCGACCTGGCGGGCGGCGTCGGCGATCATGCCGGTGGTGGCAACGACCTGCAGGGGGGCGGCGGCCCGGGCCGCAAGGGGGGCCAGCAGCGGCGCCGCGCCCAGTGCAGCCGCGCCGGCCATGAAGGTTCGGCGGTGGAATCGCATGTCTATCTCCTCGTTACGAGATGAATATGCGAGTCATTCGCAAGCTGTCAATGGGAATGAGAATTATTCTCAATTAAGGGCACCCCGCGCGCCGCGTTTACCCCCCGCACGCGACGGGGTAAGCAGGGAGGCCAAGGAAAGGTGCCGCGATGGATGATGCCAGCCCCCCCGACTTCCCCTCCGAAACCGGTGGCACGCCGCAGAAGCTGCAGATGCGCGGCATGGCCGAGCCGCGGCGCGGCGTTCTCTACGTCGCCTGGGGCGAGGCGCATGTCGAGGTCGCGCGCCGCTCGGCCGCGACGGTGAAGAAGCACAACCCCTGGCTGGAGACGGCGATCTTCTGCCACGCGGGCGACGACACCCGCGGCTTCGATCATGCGATGGTCATCCCGGACGGGATGCGACGGCCGAAGGTGAACCTGCTGCCGGAGAGCCCCTTCGAGGAGACGCTTTTCCTGGACAACGACACCCTGGTGCGCGCCGATCTGCGCAGCATGTTCCGCCTGCTGGAGAAATACACACTTTGCGGCGCGCAGGTCGTCCTCTGGCATCGGCCGCGGCACCTGAAGTCCTGTGGCCTCGACCTGCCCGATGCCTTCCCGGAGATCAACACCGGCGTGCTGCTGTACCGCAAGGGCGCGGAGATCGCGCGGTTCTGCAGCGCCTGGGCCGAACGATTCGAGGAGGCCGGCTACAAGATCGACCAGCCCTCCTTCCGCGAGGTGCTGTGGGAATCGGACATCGCCTTCGGCACGCTGCCGCCGCAGTTCAACAAGCGCATCTACGAGGCGTCGGAGGTGCTCTATTCCGACCAGCCGCGGCCGCGCATCCTGCACCTGCCGATCCTGCGGCCGCAACGTAACCCGCTGAAAGCCTGGTTTGCCAATCTGCTGCGATAGGCCATACTGCTAGGATGCCGTGGTCGAGGGCGCGGCCCGAGGCTTGCCAGCCCTTGCCCCGCCGTGCCAAAAGGCATGAAGTTTTACCAAGAGGTCAAAAAATGGTGACGCAAATCCGCGAAGCCGCCCCGGAGCCTTCCGCCGATCATCCGGAGCGCAACCCCGGCATGGCGCTGGACATGGACTGGGTGCGGCGCGTGCAGGCCAATACCTCGGCGATCGAACGGCGCGCCGCCACCCTGCCCGGCCGGCGCAGCGTGAAGAAGGACCACCAGGCCGCCTGGCTGCTGAAGGCGATCAGCCTGATCGACCTGACCACCCTGGCCGGGGACGACACCGAAGGCCGCGTGCGGCGCCTTTGCGCCAAGGCCCGCCAGCCGGTGCGCGCCGACGTGCTGGAGGCGCTCGGCATGTCCGGTCTGACCACCGGCGCGGTCTGCGTCTACCACGACATGGTGCCCACCGCGGTCGCGGCGCTGAAGGGCAGCGGCATTCCCGTGGCGGCCGTCTCCACCGGCTTTCCGGCGGGGCTGTCGCCCTTCCACCTGCGCGTTGCGGAGATCAAGGAAAGCGTCGCCGCCGGCGCCGAGGAGATCGACATCGTGATCTCGCGCCGGCACGTGCTGCAGGGCAACTGGCAGGCCCTCTACGACGAGATGCGCGCCTTCCGCGAGGCCTGCGGGCCGGCCCACGTCAAGGCGATCCTCGCGACGGGCGAGCTGGGCACCCTGCGCAACGTCGCCCGCGCCAGCCTGGTCTGCATGATGGCGGGGGCCGATTTCATCAAGACCTCGACCGGCAAGGAGGGCGTCAACGCCACGCTGCCCGTCAGCCTGGTGATGATCCGCGCCATCCGCGACTACCACGCGGCCACCGGCTACATGGTGGGCTACAAGCCCGCGGGCGGCATTTCCAAGGCCAAGGACGCGCTGACCTACCTGGCGCTGATCAAGGAAGAGCTGGGCGACCGCTGGCTGCAGCCGGACCTGTTCCGCTTCGGCGCCTCCTCGCTGCTGGGCGACATCGAACGCCAGCTCGAACACCACCTGACCGGGCGCTATTCCGCCGCCCACCGTCACCCGATGGCCTGAGCCCGGAAGGACGCAACCGATGAGCATCAAGGAAATCTTCGACAGCATGGACTACGGCCCTGCCCCCGAGAGCGCCGCCGAGGCGCTGAGCTGGCTTGTCGATCAGGGCAGCCGCTTCGGCCATTTCATCGACGGCGCCTTCACCGCCCCCGGCGAGGGCTTCGAAAGCCGCAATCCGGCCACCGGCGAAGTGCTGGCCACCATCAGCCAGGCGACCAAGGGCGATGTGGACGCCGCGGTGAAGGCCGCCCGCGCCGCGCAGCCCAAGTGGCAGAAGCTGGGGGGGCACGGCCGCGCCCGCGTCCTTTACGCTATCGCGCGGCTGTTGCAGAAGCATTCGCGCCTCTTCGCGGTGCTCGAAAGCCTCGACAACGGCAAGCCGATCCGCGAATCGCGCGACATCGACGTGCCCCTGGCGCAGCGGCATTTCTACTACCACGCCGGCATGGCGCAGCTGATGGACGCCGAGATGCCGGACCGCGCGCCGCTGGGCGTCTGCGGCCAGGTCATCCCCTGGAACTTCCCGCTGCTGATGCTGGCCTGGAAGATCGCCCCGGCCATTGCCACCGGCAATACCGTGGTGCTGAAACCGGCGGAATATACCTCGCTCACCGCGCTGCTTTTTGCTGACATCTGCCGCCAGGCGGGCGTGCCGCGGGGCGTCGTGAACATCGTCACCGGCGACGGCGCCGTGGGCGAGATGATCGTCACCCACGACGATATCGACAAGGTCGCCTTCACCGGCTCCACCGCCGTGGGCCGCCGCATCCGCGAGGCGACCGCCGGCTCCGGCAAGGCGCTGACGCTGGAGCTGGGCGGCAAGTCCCCCTACATCGTCTTCGACGACGCCGACCTCGATTCCGCGGTCGAAGGCCTGGTCGATGCGATCTGGTTCAACGGCGGGCAGGTCTGCTGCGCCGGCAGCCGCCTGCTGGTGCAGGAAGGCGTGGCCGAGCGCTTCCACGAGAAGCTGCGCGCCCGGATGAACAAGCTGCGCGTCGGCGATCCGCTGGACAAGTGCATCGACGTGGGCGCCATCGTCGACCCGGTGCAGCTGCGCACCATATCCGAGCTGGTCGAGGGCAACCAGGAAGGCGAGACCTTCCGCGCCGAAGTGCCGATGCCGGCGGAGGGCTGCTTCTACCCGCCGACGCTGATCACCGGCCTCGCCCCCTCCGCCACGCTGATGCAGGAGGAGATTTTCGGCCCGGTCCTCGTCTCCACGACCTTCCGCACCCCCGGCGAGGCGGTCGAGATCGCCAACAACACCCGCTACGGGCTGGCCGCGACCCTCTGGACCGAGAACGTGAACCTTGCCCTCGACATCGCGCCCAAGCTGGTCGCGGGCGTGGTCTGGGTGAACGGCACCAACATGTTCGACGCCGCCGCCGGCTTCGGCGGGGTGCGCGAAAGCGGCTTCGGGCGCGAGGGCGGCTGGGAAGGGCTGACCGCCTACACCCGGCCCGCCACCCGCCCGGCCAAGCTGAAACCGGCCGAGGCCTTCGCCGGCGAGAAGGGCCCCGAGGGCGGGCTCGACCGCACCGGCAAGCTGTACATCGGCGGCAAGCAGGCGCGGCCCGACGGGGGCTATTCGCGCAACGTCTACGACAAGTCCGGCACGCTGCTGGGCCAGGCGCCGCTGGCGAACCGCAAGGACGTGCGCAACGCCGTCGAGGCGGCCCGCGCGGCCGCCGGCTGGGCGCGCAGCACCGGCCACAACCGGGCGCAGATCCTTTACTACATGGCCGAGAACCTCTCGGCCCGGGCGCCGGAATTCGCCGCCCGCATCGACGCGCTGACCGGCGGCAAGCAGGGCAAGGCCGAGGTGGAGACCGCGATCTCGCGCCTCTTCACCTATGGCGCCTGGGCCGACAAGTTCGACGGCCAGGCGCACAACGTGCCCATGCGCGCCGTCGCCCTCGCCATGCGCGAGCCGGTGGGCATCCTGGGCGCCTTCTGCGCAGACGAGGCGCCGCTGCTGGGCCTTGTCTCGGTGATCGGGCCGGCGATGGCGATGGGCAACCGGCTGGTCGCCGTCGCCTCCGACCCCTTCCCGCTGGCGGCGCTGGACTTCTACCAGGTGCTGGAGACCTCGGACGTGCCCGCGGGGGTGGTCAACATCCTCACCGGCAGCCACGAGGAACTGGCCCCGCAACTGGCCGGCCACATGGAGGTGGACGCGGTCTGGTCCTTCTCCGGCGCCGACATCTCGGCCGTGATCGAGCGCGAATCGGCTCGCAACCTGAAGCGGACCTGGGTCAACAACGGCCTGGCGCGCGACTGGACCGGGCCCGAGGGCGAAGGCCGCGCCTTCCTGGAGGCGGCGACCGAGGTGAAGAACATCTGGGTGCCCTACGGCGAATGATCGCGCCGCGCACCGGTTGAACCCAGGGGCCCGCCACGCCACCGCGCGCGGCGGGCCCTTTTGCAGCAGGGAGGGAATGATGAGCGAAGCGAACGACTGGCGCGAGGGCGCCTGCCATTGCGGCGCGGTCGCCTTCCGCGTGCGCCTGTCCGAGGGGTTCGACAGCGCGCGGCGCTGCACCTGCTCGCTGTGCCGGATGCGCGGGGCGGTGGCGGTTTCCGCCCGGCTGGAGGACCTGGAGGTGACGCGCGGGGCGCAGAACCTGGCGCTCTACCAGTTCAACACCGGCACGGCGAAACACTACTTCTGCAAGACCTGCGGCATCTACACCCACCACCGGCGCCGGTCGAACCCGAACGAGTTCGGCGTGAACGTCGCCTGCCTGGAAGGGGTCAGCCCCTTCGACTTCGACGAGGTTCCGGTGCTGGACGGAACGGCCCACCCCAAGGACACCGGCGGCGGCGACAACCTGGCCGGCATCCTGCGGTTCGAGCGGCGCTAGGCCGGGCCGCGCACGGCCTGGCCCTGCCCTGCCCTGCCTGCGCCGAACCGGCGCCTAGCGCCAGTCCAGCACCACCTTGCCGCTCTGGCCCGATTTCATTGCCGCGAACCCCTCGGCGAAATCCTGCGCCTTGAACCGGTGGGTGATGACCCCGCGCACGTCGAGGCCGTTCTCCAGCATGGCGATCATCTTGTACCAGGTCTCGAAGATCTCGCGGCCGTAGACACCCTTGATGGTGATCGCCTTGAAGACGATGCGGCTCCAGTCCACGGGCGACTTGCCGGGCGGGATGCCCAGCAGGGCGATGCGGCCGCCCATCACCAGGTTCTCGACCATCTGGTCCAGCGCCTGCTGGTTGCCGCTCATCTCCAGCCCGACGTCGAAGCCTTCCTTCATGCGCAGCGCGCCCTCGACCTCGCGCAGGTCCTGGCGGGCGACGTTCACCGGCACCACGTCGGCGACGCGGGCCGCCAGGTCCAGCCGGTCCTGGTTCACGTCGGTGATCACGACATGCCGCGCGCCCACGTGCCGCGCCACCGCCGCGGCCATGATGCCGATGGGCCCGGCGCCGGTGATCAGCACGTCCTCGCCCACCAGGTCGAAGCTCAGCGCCGTGTGCACGGCGTTGCCCAGCGGGTCCAGGATGGCGCCGATCTCGTCGTCGATCGCCTCCGGCAGCGGCACGACGTTGAAGGCGGGCAGGCGCAGGTACTCGGCGAAGGCGCCCGGCTCGTTCACGCCGATGCCACGGGTCTGCGGGTCGAGGTGAAACTTGCCGGCGCGGCTTTGCCGGGACTGCTTGCCGATCAGGTGCCCCTCGCCGGAGCAGCGCTGACCAAGCTCCAGCCCCTCGACGTTGCGCCCCAGCTCGACGATCTCGCCGGCGAACTCGTGCCCGGTGATCAGCGGCACCGGGACAGTGCGCTGCGCCCAGTCGTCCCAGTTCCAGATATGGATGTCGGTACCGCAGATCCCGGTCTTGTTGACGCGGATCAGCACATCGTCCGGGCCGATCTCGGGGACCGGGGCCTCCTGCAGCCACAGGCCCTCGGCCGGCTCGGCCTTGACCAGCGCCTTCATCTGGTTGCGTGCCATCAGATCACCCCCGTGGCCTTGCCGGCCCGTTCGAATGCGCCCAGGGCGCGGTCCAGCTCTGCCCGGCCCAACGCCGCGTTCATCTGCGTGCGGATGCGCGCCTGGCCCTTGGGCACGACCGGGTAGAAGAAGCCCGAGACATAGACCCCCTCCTCGAAGAGCCGCGCCGCCATGTCCTGCGCCAGCTGCGCCTCGCCCAGCATCACCGGCACGATGGGATGCGCGCCGGGCAGCAGGTCGAATCCCAGACGCTCCAGCCCCGCGCGCCAGTACGCGGTGTTCTCGAACAGGCGCGCGCGCAGATCGTCGCCCTGCTCCACCAGGTCGATCGCCGCCAGCCCCGCCGCGCAGACCGCCGGCGGCAGCGCGTTGGAGAACAGGTACGGCCGCGCGCGCTGGCGCAGCAGGTCGATCACCGGCTGCGGGCCGGCGATGTAGCCGCCGATGGCCCCGCCCAGCGCCTTGCCCAGCGTGCCGGTCAGAATGTCCACCGAGACGCCGTGATGCGCCGGGGTGCCCGCCCCCTTCGGCCCCATGAAGCCGGTGGCGTGGCAATCGTCCACCATCACCAGCGCGTCGTACTTGCGCGCCAGCTCGGTGATCCCCGGCAGGTCCGCCAGGTAGCCGTCCATCGAGAAGACACCGTCCGTCGCGATCATCACGTCGCGCGCCCCGGCCTCCCGCGCCTCCTTCAGCTTGGCCTCCAGGTCCGCCATGTCGGAATTGGCGTAGCGGTAGCGCTTGGCCTTGCAAAGGCGAATGCCGTCGATGATCGAGGCATGGTTCAGCGCGTCCGAGACGATCGCGTCCTCGGGCCCCAAAAGCGGCTCGAACACGGCGGCATTGGCGTCGAAACAGGCGGCGAAGAGGATGGAATCATCGGTGCCCAGGAAGCCGGCCAGCCGTTCCTCCAGCTGGCGGTGCAGGTCCTGCGTGCCGCAGATGAACCTGACCGAGGCCATGCCGTAACCGCGCGCGGCAATCGCCTCGGTCGCGGCCTGCTTCAGCGCCGGGTGGTCGGCCAGGCCCAGGTAGTTGTTGGCGCAAAGGTTGATGACCTCGCGCGCGCCCACGGCGATCTCCCCGCCCTGCGGCGAGGTGATCTGGCGCTCGCGCTTCATCAGCCCGTCGGCCTCGATCTGGCGCAGGGTGTCGGTGATGCGGTCGAGGAATCGGTCGGACATGGCAAATCTCCTTTGCCCTGCCCTCTAACATACAAGACACACTTCCGAAATAGAGGAAATCCGGTTTACCGGAAAAATTCCTTTATCGTGGAGGAGATCAGGGGTTCTGCACCACCAGGAAGGCCCGGGCGCGGCCCGCGGGCGCGGTGATCGCATGCGGCACATCGGCGGCGTAGCGGGCGGTATCGCCGGCCTCCAATGCCTCTTGCGCCCGGCCGCTTTGCACCTCCAGCCGCCCCTCGATCACCGTCAAGTGCTCGCGCGCGCCGCTGCCGTGGGGCTGGCTGTCCAGGCGGCCGCCGGCCTCGAACACCAGCTCGTAAACCTCGTGCTTTCCGGCCTCTTCGGGGGGCGAGAGGATGCGAATGCGGCAGCCCTCGCCCATGTTGTCGATGGTCGGCACCTGGGCGTCGCGCAACAGCTCGATCCGCTCCGGGTCGGGGGCGGCGTCCAGCAGGCCGGCGAAATCCACCTGCAGCGCCCGCGTCAGGTTCCACAGCGTGGCGATGGTGGGCGAGGATTCGCCCCGCTCGATCTGGCTGACCATGGAGCGCGAAACGCCCGAGAGCTTGGCCACCGCCTCCAGCGACAGGCCCTGCGAGCGGCGCGCGGCCCGCAGGCGGGCAGGCAGCTGCGACAAGATAGCGTCGTGATTTTCCGTCATGGCGGAGTCATGCGGCAGAACCCCGCGCGCTGTCAATCGCGCAAGGCCGGCGCCGCGCAATGACGGGACGTAGAGGCTGACATCCCCGCGGCCCCGCGCCATAGTCCGCGCAACACTGAACGGGAGAGAAGCATGAGCGACGATATCGTCATCCTGGGCGGCGCGCGCACCGCCATCGGCACCTTCGGCGGCAGCCTGGCGGGCACGCCCCCGATCACCCTGGCAAAGACCGCCGCCGAGGCTGCGCTGCAGCGCGCGGGCGTCGAGGGCGGGCAGATCGGCCACGTGGTCTTCGGCAATGTCATCGCCACCGAGCCGCGCGACATGTACCTGTCGCGCGTCGCGGCGATGGAGGCGGGCGTGCCGGAAACGGTGCCGGCGATGAACGTGAACCGGCTTTGCGGCTCGGGCGCGCAGGCGGTGGTCTCGGCCACCCAGGCGCTGATGCTGGGCGATGCGGATTTCGCCCTCGCCGGCGGGGCCGAAAGCATGTCGCGTTCGCCCTTCATCATCCCCGACCAGCGCTGGGGTGCCAAGATGGGCGACGTGCGCACGATGGACATGATGCTGGGCGCGCTGAACTGCCCCTTCGGCACCGGGCACATGGGTGTCACGGCGGAAAACGTCGCCGCCGAGCACGGCATCGACCGCGCGGCGCAGGATGCCTTCGCGCTGGAAAGCCAGACCCGCGCCGCCCGCGCCATCGCCGAGGGCCGCTTCGCCGAGCAGATCGTGCCGGTGGAGGTGAAGCAGCGGCGCGAGACCATCGCCTTCGACACCGACGAGCACCCCAAGCAGACCTCGGCCGAGGCGCTGGCCGGCCTGCGCCCCGCCTTCCAGAAGGACGGCAGCGTGACCGCCGGCAACGCCAGCGGCATCAACGACGGCGCGGCGGCGCTGGTCCTCGCCCGCGCAGGCGCGGCCGAGAAGGCCGGGCTGAAGCCCCGTGCCCGGGTGCTGGGCTACGCCCACGCCGGCGTGCGCCCCGAGGTCATGGGCATCGGCCCCGTCCCGGCGGTGGAGGCCCTGCTGCAGCGCACGGGCCTGTCGGTGGAGGATTTCGACGTCATCGA
>JBPEXR010000224.1:0-7258 GCA_052031355.1 Paracoccaceae bacterium | reverse complement strand
GCTGGTCCTGGCGCTCTACGCGCTGGGGGCCGGGATCCTGGCGGCGGGGCGCCCTGGCCGCACGGCGCGCACTGGCCGCACGGCGCGCACTGGCCGCGCCTGAGGCTGCCCGATTGGCCGCGGCCTTACCCGGCCGGACAGCCGCGGATGTCCACCGCCGCCCCATCGCCCAGCACGGTCAGCCGAAGCGCCGAGCGGTCCAGCGCCACCGCGCCATCCTCGGCATGGCGCACCTCTGCGCGGATTGTCAGCGCGTCGCCCCGGCGCTGCATTTTGGGGACGGAAACCCAGTGGTCGGGGCTGCCGGTTTCCACCACCGCGGCTTCCGGGCCGCCCACCGGCGGCAGCTGCAGATGCGCCGTCAGCGCCAGCCCGCCGGGTATGGCGTCAATCTCGCAGCGCAGGCTCCGCACGCCGGCCTGCGCCGCGCTGTAGGGCCGGGCCGCCAGCGCCGCGGCGATCGCGGGGTCGGGGGTGCGCTGGGCGGGCAGGGCGGTGGCCACCTCCAGCCGCACGGGCAGGCAGACGTCGCGGCACACGCCCAGATCGACGGTGCCGGCCAGCCGGCCGGGCAGCGCCCCGCCGGCGCCGGCCTCGACGCGCAGCGGCAGCACCAGGCGGTCCTCGTAACCGATGGCGCGCATGCCCTGCTGATCGAAGATCCGCGGCGCGGGCCAGATGGGCTGCACAAGCGCGGGGCCGGTGGTCGCGCGCCAGTCGAAGCGGGGCGGGATGCCGGCGTCCCCCGGCGCGCGCCAGTAGGTCTTCCACCCCGGCGGCAGGCGCAGCTCCAGCGCCGCCATGTGGCTGCCGTCGTCCATCCGCCAGCCCGGGCGCAGCTCGGCCTCGATCCGGGGCATGTCCTGCGCGCGGGCGGCCTGCGGGGCCGGCAAGGCCAGCGCCAGCGCGCCAAGCAGCGCGGCGGCGGCCTGCGCGGCAAGCCGGAGGGCCGGGCGCGCCGGGCGGATGCGGCGGCGCGGCGCGGGGCCGGTGGCGGAATGGGCGGCGGGGCGCGAATTCGGGGCGGTCGATCTTGTCATTCCTCCCCTGTGCGCCAGTTCGTCGCGGGGGCCAAGTCACTTTCCGGCGAGGCCGCCGCGATCCCCGGTGCAGGGGCGGCGCGGCGCTTGCGCCGCTTGCCGGCAGCGGCCATGCTTGCCCGGGCGGGCCCTTGCCCGCTGTGCCGCGCCGCGACGACGCCCGACCCGCGCCAGGTGCGCGGGGTGAACCGCCCGTGACCGAGAGCCGATGATGACCCAGATGGACGACCATAGCGACCTGACCGGAAAACTGCTGATCGCGATGCCCGGCATGGGCGATCCGCGCTTCGAGCGGGCCGTGGTGCTGATCTGCGCCCATTCGGCGGAGGGCG
The DNA here is from genome assembly GCA_052031355.1 of Paracoccaceae bacterium. Classification (GTDB taxonomy): domain Bacteria; phylum Pseudomonadota; class Alphaproteobacteria; order Rhodobacterales; family Rhodobacteraceae; genus JBPEXR01. The sequence goes on along the minus strand of JBPEXR010000224.1, from coordinate 5,886 downwards.
CGATGGGGCTGATCGTCAACAAGCCGACGCCCGAGGTGCGCCTGTCGGAACTGCTGGAACAGCTGTCGATCGAGCGCAGCGCCCCGCGCAGCGACGTGCATGTCCATTACGGCGGCCCGGTGGAGACCGGCCGCGGCTTCGTGCTGCATTCGGTGGATTACACCTCGGACCTGTCGACACTGCAGGTCGAGGGTGGCTTTGCCATGACCGCGACGCTGGACATCCTGGAGGCTTTCGGCCGCGGCGAGGGGCCCAGCCGCGCGCTGCTGGCGCTGGGCTATGCCGGCTGGGGGCCGGGCCAGCTGGAAGACGAGATCAGCCAGAACGGCTGGCTGACCTGCGCCGCGCGGGCGGACCTGGTCTTTGCCGAACGCAGCGATGCCAAGTGGCAGGCGGCGCTGGCGGAACTGGGGGTCGATGCGCTGACGCTCTCGGCCAGCGCCGGGCACGCCTGACGGGGGGCACTTGGGCCTCGGGGCCGCCGTTTAGCCCTGCGGCACTTCGCGCGGGGCGGCCGCGCGGCGCAGCCGGTCGTTGATCGCCCGGCCCAGCCCGCGCTCGGGGATGGGCGAGACGGCGATCCCCGCAACCTCCATCGCGTCCAGCCGGTGCAGATGCCCGAAAAGGTTCGCCGCCGCTTCCGCCATGTCGCCGGAGGGCGAGAGGTTCAGCACCGCCCCCGCCACCCGGCCGAAGCCCAGCAGCGCCTCGCCCGGGCGCGGCCCTTCGGCGTTCAGGCGCACCGGCGCGCCGGGCGCGTAATGCGAGGCCAGCTGGCCCGGCGCCGTCAGCCCGCCCTTCTCCGGCGCGCCGGGGGTGGCGACGGGACGCAGCGGCCCGCCCAGGGCCTGCTCCAGCGCCTCCTGCGGCAGCCCGCCGGGGCGCAGCAACTCCGGCGCGCCCTGTGCCGGCAGGCCGACGATGGTGCTTTCCACCCCCACAGCGCAGGGCCCGCCGTCCAGCACCGCGGCGATGCGCCCCGACAGCCCCGCCAGCACATGCGCCGCCGTCGTCGGGCTGATCCGCCCCGAGGGGTTGGCCGAGGGCGCCGCGACCGGCCCGCCGAAGGCGCGCAGCAACCCCTGCGCCACCGCGCCGCCCGGCACCCGGACCGCCAGCGTCGGCAGGCCCGCGGTCACCAGCTGCGATATCCCGGCGCCGTCCCGCAGCGGCAGCACCAGCGTCAGGGGGCCGGGCCAGAAGGCCTGCGCCAGCCGGTCCGCGGCCTCGGGCCATTCGACCAGCGCGCGGGCGGCGGCCACGTCCGCCACGTGCACGATCAACGGGTTGAAGCTGGGCCGGCCCTTCGCGGCATAGATCCCGGCGACCGCTTCGCCCTGGCGCGCATCGGCCCCCAGCCCGTAGACCGTCTCTGTCGGGAAGGCGACCTGGGCGCCCGCCGCCAGCAGGCGCGCCGCCTCGGCCAGGCCCGGCGCATCGGGCGCAAGTCGCTTGGTTTGCATCTCGGTCCGGCCCTCAGCCTATGACGCCGCGTTTTGGTTGATGCCCCCGGGGCTTTGCTTAGTTTGGGGCAAGTCGTTTGCATACTATTGCGGCCGCGCCTTGCCAAGCGCCCGCCGGGGGAGACCACAATGCCGTACCGTGCACCTGTCAGCGAGTATCAGTTCCTCTTCGACCACGTGGTCGGCCTGTCCCGCGTCACCGAAACCGACCGCTTTGCCGAGGCCACGCCCGATGTCGTCAGCGCCATCCTGACCGAGGCCGGCAAGATGTGCGAGGAGGTCATGGCCCCGCTGCAGCGCAACGGCGATCTGCACCCGGCGCGGCTGGAGAATGGCGTGGTGCGCACCTCCCCCGGCTTCGGCGAGGCTTACCGCGCCATCGCCGAGGGCGGCTGGGTCGCCATCGCGGCGGACCCCGAACATGGCGGCATGGGCCTGCCGATGACGGTCACCACCGCGGTGAACGAGATGATGGCCGCCGCTTGCCTGTCGCTGCAGCTGAACCCGCTGATGACCCAGGGCCAGATCGAGGCGCTGGAAAACCACGCGAGCGAGGAGATCAAGCAGACCTACCTGCCCAAGCTGATCTCCGGCGCCTGGTGCGGCACGATGAACCTGACCGAGCCGCAGGCCGGGTCGGACGTCGGCGCGCTGACCACCCGGGCCGAGCCGCGCGAGGATGGCAGCTACGCGATCACCGGGCAGAAGATCTACATCTCCTGGGGCGACAACGACTTCTCGGAGAACGTCTGCCACCTGGTGCTGGCGCGCCTGCCGGGCGCGGCCAAGGGGACCAAGGGCATCAGCCTGTTCCTGGTGCCGAAGTTCCTGCCCGACGCCGAGGGCAACCCGGGCAAGCGCAACGATCTGAAGGTCGTCAGCCTGGAGCACAAGATGGGCCTGCACGGCTCGCCCACCGCGGTGATGCAATACGACGGCGCCACCGGCTTCCTGGTGGGCGAGGAGCACGCCGGCATGAAGGCGATGTTCACCATGATGAACAACGCCCGCCTGGGCGTCGGCGGCCAGGGCATCGGCGTGGCGGAGGGGGCGCTGCAGCACGCGCTGGCCTATGCCGCCGAGCGGCGCCAGGGGCGCAGCCCGATCGAGGGCGGCACCGGCACCATCCTGGACCATGCCGACGTGCGCCGCATGCTGACCACCATGAAGGCCGAGACCTTCGCCGCCCGCGCCATCGCGCTGGCCTGCGCCGTGGCGATCGACATGAAGACCGCAACCGGCGAGGCCGAATGGGCCGCGCGCGCCGCCTTCCTGACCCCGATCGCCAAGGCCTTCGGCACCGACACCGGCATCGCCGTGTCGGAGATGGGCGTGCAGGTGCACGGCGGCATGGGCTTCATCGAGGAGACGGGCGCCGCGCAATACAGCCGCGACGTGCGCGTCACCGCGATTTACGAAGGCACCAACGGCATCCAGGCGATGGACCTGGTGGCCCGCAAGCTGATGGACGGGGGCGAGGCCGCCTATGCCCTGCTCGACGAGATCGAGGCCCACGCCGAGGAGATGCGCGCCGAACTGCCCGAACTGGCCGAGCCGGTCTGGCAAGCCTCCGAGACCCTGCGCGAGGCCACCGAATGGCTGGTGGCCCAGGGCGATCTGAACGACCGGTTCGCCGGCGCGGTGCCCTACCTGCGCGGCTTCGCCCGGGTGCTGGGCGCGCATTTCCACCTCTGCGCCGCGCGGGCCGAGCAGGGCGAGGGGCCGCATGCCCGCCTCGCGCGCTTCTACATCGAGCGGCTTCTGCCCGAGCATCAGGGCCTGCTTGCCCACGCCCGCGCCGGCGCGGCGGGGCTTTACGCGCTGCCCGTGGACGACCTGGTCGCGTGAGCGGGGCGGGGGCCGAAACCGCCAGCGCGGAGGCCCCGGCCGCGGGCCTGCGCTACCCCTTTGCCGAACCGCCCGAGGAGGGCGCGGCGATCCCGGTGGCCGAGGGCGTCCTCTGGATGCGCCTGCCGCTGCCGATGGCCCTCGATCACGTCAACGTCTACGCCCTCGACGAGGGGGACAGCTGGACGCTGCTCGACACCGGCTTCGATTCGCGCCGCACCCGCGCCATCTGGGAGCGTCTGCTGGCCGGGCCGCTGGCCGGCAAGCCGGTGGGCCGCGTCATCGTCACCCATCACCACCCCGACCACGTGGGCTGGGCCGGCTGGTTCCAGCAGCAGGGGGCGGAGCTGTGGATGCCGCGCACCGGCTGGCTGATGGCGCGGATGCTCTGCCTCGACGTGCAGGACTTGCCCACCCCGGAGATGCTGCGCTTCTGGCAGCGCGCCGGCATGGACCCGGACATCCTGGCCCGGCGCCGCGACGAGCGGCCGTTCAACTTCGCCGACGTGGTGGCGCCCTTGCCGCTGGGCTACCGCCGGCTGCAGCACGGCGATTGCCTGCGCATGGCGGGGCGCGACTGGGACGTGCGCATGGGCGGCGGCCACGCCCCCGAACACGCCACCTTCTGGAGTCGCGATGACGGGCTGGTGCTGGCGGGCGATCAGATCATCTCCTCGATCAGCCCGAACATCGGCGTGCACGCGACCGAGCCGGAGGCCGACCCGCTGTCCGACTGGCTGGAAAGCTGCACCCGCCTGGCCCGCCACGCGCGCGAGGATCACCTGGTCCTGGGCGGGCACAAGCTGCCCTTCACCGGCCTGCCGACCCGCCTGCGCCAGTTGATCGAGAACCACCACGGCGCGCTGGCGCGGCTGCAGGCGCATATCGCCCAGCCCCGCAGCGCGGCGGAATGTTTCCCGGCCCTCTTCAAGCGGCAGATCGGCGCGGCGGAATACGGCCTCGCCCTGGTCGAGGCGGTTGCGCATCTCAACCACCTGCACCAGCATGGGCGCGCAACGCGAAAGCTGGACGCCGGCGGCACCTGGCGGTTCCAGTCGCGCGACTGACCCGGAGGCCGGCCCTGCCATGAGCGACGAGATCCGAACCGCCGCCGAGGCCGCCGAGGACGCGGTCCTTGCCCATTGCCACGAGGTGCACGCCGAAGGCGATGCCACCGGGCCGAAGGTGCCCGAGCAGATCGCCCGCGAAGGCGACCGGAACAAGAGCCCGGCGCGCTGGGCTTATGAACGCATGGTCCTCTATATCCGCAATTTCGAGGCGACGCTCGACGCCGATCACGAGGTCGCCATGGGCTTTGCCGGCAGCGAGGCGGGCGTGCTGCGGATCGAGGGCATGGGCTACTTTGACCCCGACCTCATCACCTTCTACGGCCGCGGCAGCGACGGCACGCGGATGCAGCTGGTCCAGCACGTCGCCCAGCTTTCCGTGCTGCTGCGCGCGCTGCCGCGGCCGGATTCGGCCCCGCGCCCCCGGCGCATCGGCTTTCGCCTGGCGGCCGACCTGGAGGGCGCGGAAGGGACCGAAAGCCCGACCAGCGCGCCCAGTGCCGCCCCGGACAATGCCCCGGATGCCGAGGGCTAGGCGCCATCTTCAGCGCCCGCGCCGGGGCGCCGCGATGCGCCCCCGCAATGCGCGCAAATGGCGCGGGCGGGGCGCGTTCTGACCGCGTGACAGCGCCCGCGAATTGGGGTAGGACACCGCCGACCGATATCAGGGGACCAGGAAATCATGGCTGAACACAAGCACGGCGAGATGAACATCGAGGTTCAGGAAAAGACCTTCGAGCGGTTCGTCACCTTCACCATCCGCACCGTCGGCGTCATCATCGTGAGCCTCATCCTGCTGGCCATGTTCAACGGATGATCCCCGCAGGGGCTGCAGGGGGCGCAGGGGCCACAGGGGCCACCGCGGCCCAGTGGGCCCGGAAGGGCCGCCGCGCCGCCGCGCTTCTGCTCTGCGCGGCCCTGCCGCTGGCGCTGGCGGCCTGCGGCACCGTCACCCGCCAATCCTCGCCGGAGGAGATCGCCCGCGCCGCCTACGTTCACGACGGCCCGCCGGCGCTGACCCTGTTCACCATGGTGAACAACGGCACCGGCTCGGGCGCGCATACCTCGCTGATGATCAATGCCTCGCAGCGGGTGATCTTCGATCCCGCCGGCTCGGTCGAACATTCGACGGTGGTCGAGCACAACGACGTGCTGTTCGGGATCACCCCGGCGGTGGCGGATTTCTACACCCGCGCCCACGCGCGGGAGACCTACCACGTGGTCGTCCAGCGGCTGGAAGTCGCCCCCCAGGTGGCCGAACAGGCGCTGCAGCTGGCGCTGCGCGCCGGGCCGGTGATGCAGACGCAATGCACCGCCGCCACCTCTGCCCTGCTGGCGGCGCTGCCGGGGTTCGAGGGGCTGGGCACCACGCTGTTTCCCAACAAGCTGGCCGAGGAATTCGGAAAGCTGCCCGGGGTCACCACCCAGCGTCTCTACGAATATGACGATCCGGACAAGCGCACCGCGCTGCGGGCCTACCGCCCAGACCTGGTCGAGGAAGCCGCGCG
>JBPEXR010000223.1:0-2069 GCA_052031355.1 Paracoccaceae bacterium | reverse complement strand
CGCTACGAACTGCACCGCGTGTGGGTGATCGAGGCCGAGGTGCGGCCGGAGTACAAGCACCAGTACCGCAAGCGCCGCTTCTACCTCGACGAGGACAGCTGGCTGGTGCTGGTGCAGGACATGTATGACGAACGCAACGCGTTCTGGCGCACTGCCGAGGCCCACGCGATCAACTTCGCCAACGTGCCGGTGGTGGTCAACGGCGTGCAGGTCCATTACGACCTGCAATCACGACGCTACGTGATTCTCAACATGACCAACGAGGAACGCGAGGACGTGGAGTGGGACTGGGAAAAGCGCAAGGGCTATTTCACGCCGTCGACGTTGAAGAAGTTCTCCAGGCGCTGAGGCAAGACGCTGGTTCGTCACCGGCGATTTGGCGTTCGTCTGCCGCAACTTGATCTGGCAACTGGTGAACGATGGCGAACGCATTACCGCTCTGGCGCGTAGCGATACCGCGGCCGATACCGTCGCCCGGCGCAGCGCTAGCCCGGATATTGCATCAAAAAGAGATCGCGGAGTCGTTAATCCCTTATAATACAGTTGCTTAGACAGAACTATAGGGGCGACTCCGCGATGCCAGATTGTACCAAGACTCAGGACGTATTTGGCCGTGTCGGCCGGCGCCGTATCGAAGCGAGTTTCAGCGGTGGAGACATCACTTCCGAGGCCGGCATGCTGCTATTGCGTCAGGCGGATCGGCGGCTGGGCCTCATCGATGCGGCAGCCGCCGAGTTGATCGATAGGCGGGTGGCGGGCCGATGCCGCCACCGCTTGGCGGACCTGCTGCGCCAGCGCGTGTTCGCAATTGCCCAGGGCTATGAGGACCTCAACGACCACGATCGGTTGCGCCGTGATCTGGCGGTGCAGACCGCCTTATCTCGGACGGCAGATGGTGCCTCGCCGGCGACACTGTGCCGCTTCGAGAACGGCTGGTCGCGCGAGTCGGCGTGGGCGATCTCGCGCCTGTTGGTGGAGCAGTTCATTGCCTCGCACGAGGCACCGCCCGAGGAACTGATCCTGGACTTCGATGCCACCGACGATGCGGTCCACGGGGATCAGGTCGGCCGCTTCTTCCACGGGTACTACGACCACTACTGTTTCCTGCCGCTGTACGTGTTCTGCGGCGAGCAGTTGCTGGTCAGCTACCTGCGGCCCTCGCGCATTGATGCGGCCAAGCACGCCGGCGCGATCCTCAAGCTGCTGGTGCAACGCCTGCGTCAGGTGTGGCCGCAGGTGCGCATCGTGTTCCGGGCCGACTCGGGGTTCTGCCGGCGGCGCATCCTGCGCTGGTGCGAGCACCACGATGTCGATTATCTGGTCGGCCTGGCCCGCAACGCGCGCCTGGAGGCGATGGCACAACCGTGGATGGATACCGCCCAGCGGCAGTTCGATCTCACCGGCGACAAGCAGCGCGTGTTCGGCGAGTTCTACTACGCCGCCGGCACCTGGCACAACCATCGTCGCGTAATCGCCAAGTGCGAGGTCACCGCCCACGGCACCAACCCGCGGTTCGTGGTCACCCACTCGCCGGGGCACCCGCAGCTACTCTACGACCGCCTCTATTGCGCACGCGGCGAGATGGAAAACCGCATCAAGGAGCAGCAGCTCGGCCTGTTCGCCGATCGCACCTCGGCACATCAGTGGTGGGCCAACCAGTGTCGGCTGCTGTTGTCCTCGCTGGCCTACGTGTTGATGCAGACCATCCGCCGCATCGGCCTGGCCGGGACCGACATGGCCAGGGCGCAAGTCCAGACCATTCGCCTGCGGCTGCTCAAGATCGGCGCCGTGGTCATCCGCAATACACGCCGTATCCGCCTGCTGATGCCCAGCCACCATCCGGATCAGCACCGGTGGCTGGAAGCCGCCGAGCGCCTGCGCCTCAGCGGGTAATCCAAACCCAGTGCTGGCCCGGCACGATGACAAACAACGGCGCGGGCAGTCAAGGTGTCTCTCCGAGTCGGGAAACCGGTCAAAAACTGACCAACACGCATCCTGAAAATCGACTCAGTCGCGCTTCGCGAAGAAACTGCCGACCGCGCAGCGTTTGATGCAATATCCGAGCTAGC
>JBPEXR010000222.1:0-2431 GCA_052031355.1 Paracoccaceae bacterium | reverse complement strand
GGCCCGGCGGCCCGGCGAGACGTCCCGCCGGCGCCGCCCGGCGCGCTTAGCGGATCGCCTTCTGCAGCGCCTCGGCCAGGTCCGTCCGCTCCCAGGAGAAGCCGCCGTCCTCTTCCGGGGCGCGGCCGAAGTGGCCGTAGGCCGCGGTGCGCTGGTAGATCGGGCGGTTGAGGCCCAGATGCTCGCGGATGCCGCGCGGCGTCAGGTCCATCACCTCGGGGATCGCGCGTTCGATCGCCGCGGCCTCGATCCGGCCGGTGCCGTGCGTCTCGACATAGATCGACAGCGGCTTGGCGACGCCGATGGCATAGCTGAGCTGCAGCGTGCACTTGCGGGCCATCCCGGCCGCGACGATGTTCTTGGCGAGATAACGCGCGGCATAGGCGGCCGAACGGTCCACCTTGGTCGGGTCCTTGCCGGAGAAGGCCCCGCCGCCGTGCGGCGCCGCGCCGCCGTAGGTGTCGACGATGATCTTGCGCCCGGTCAGCCCGGCGTCCCCGTCCGGGCCGCCGATGACGAAGGTGCCGGTGGGGTTCACCCACCATTCGGTGCGGTCTGTCAGCCAGGCCGCGGGCAGCACTTCGCGCACGTAGGGCTCGATGATCTCGCGGATGTCGGCGCTGCTCTGGCCCTCGTCGCTGTGCTGGGTCGAGACGACCAGCTGTGTCACCTCCACCGGCTCGCCATTCTCGTAGCGCAGGCTGACCTGGCTCTTGGCGTCGGGGCGCAGGCTGGGGGCGGCGCCGGATTTGCGCGCCTCGGCCAGGCGGCGCAGGATGGCATGGCTGAAGAGGATCGGCGCCGGCATCAGGGCATCGGTCTCATCCGTGGCGAAGCCGAACATGATGCCCTGGTCGCCCGCGCCTTCCTTGTCGCCCACCACGCCCTGCGCGATATGCGCCGATTGCTCGTGCAGCAGGTTGGTGATCTTGACGGTCTCGTGGTGGAACTTGTCCTGCTCGTAACCGATGTCGCGGATGCACTCGCGCGCAATGCCGTCGATGCGGCCCATGAACTCGCGCAGGCGGGATTGATCCGAAAGCCCGACCTCGCCCCCGATGACCACGCGGTTGGTGGTGGCGAAGGTTTCGGCCGCCACGCGTGCCTCCGGTTCCTCGGCGAGGAAGGCATCGAGAACCGCGTCGGAAATCCGGTCGCAGACCTTATCGGGGTGCCCCTCCGAAACGGACTCGGAGGTGAAGATGTAGTTCTGTCGGGACATGGGGTGCTCCATTAGGGGTCAGGCCCGCCACGCCAGGAAGCCGTTGTGGGGGCAGAAGGCGTGGATATTCCGCACGCTGGCGCGCGTCAATCGGATTTCGCGCGGCGGGGTGACGCAGGCCTAGGGCACGTGGCGGCGGCGCCGGGCGCGCAGCATCTGCCAGCCGATCAGCCCCAGCAGCAAAAGGACCAACGGCGCGTCACCAATGCGGGCGTAGGGCGTGGGGGCCAGCGCGGCGGGCAGTTTGGCGTCCACATGCCCGGCGCGGTCCAGCGCCAGGCTGCGGCGCAGCGCGCCGCGCGCGTCGATCATCGCCGAGACGCCCGTGTTGGCGGCGCGCGCAAGCGGCAGCCCCTGTTCGATCGCCCGCATCCGCGCCTGGGCGAGGTGCTGGTAGGGGCCGGAGAACCGCCCGAACCAGGCGTCGTTGGTGATCTGGAGAAGCAGCGCCGGCCGCCCGCCGGCACCGCGCGCATCGCGGGGAAAGACCGCCTCGTAGCAGATCAGCGGCAGCGCGGCGCCGATGCCCGGCAGATCGATCAGCGCCGGCCCTGCCCCGGGCACGAAACTGCCGCCCACGAGGCCGCCCAGCGCGCCGAGGCCGACCCGCTCCCACAGCCCGGCGAAGGGCAGGTATTCGCCGAAGGGCACGAGGTGGTGCTTGTCGTGGACCGTGCGCAGCTCGCCCCCCTGCAGCAGCGCCAGCGAATTGCGGTAACCGGCGGCATCGCGCCGCTGGATGCCCAGCACCACGGGCACGTCGCCGGCCGCGTCGCCGATCACCGCGAACCATTCCTCGGCATGGTTCAGCAGCACCGGGATCGCGGTTTCCGGCCAGACGATCAGGTCCGGCGGCGGCTCTGCGGCGCTGGCCTCGATCTGGCGGCGGAAGAACTCGGAGACATGCGCGGGGTCCCACTTGAGGCGCTGCGCGGCGTTGGGCTGCACCAGCCGCACGGTGGGCCCCGGGTCGGCCGGCATGGGGGCGGCCAGCCGCGCAAGGCCCAGGCCGAAGAGCATCGCGAGCACCGCTACCAAGGCGCCGACCGCCAGGAAACGCTCGCCCCAGCCGCGGGCACGGCGGGCGAGGATCGCCGCGAGCGCGGCCAGAGCCAGCGTCAGCAGCGTCAGCCCGTAGCTGCCCAGAAAGGCGGCAAGCTGCGCCACGGGCGTCTCGACCCAGATGTAGGCGGGCTGCGCCCAGGGAAA
>JBPEXR010000221.1:0-5364 GCA_052031355.1 Paracoccaceae bacterium | reverse complement strand
GCCGAGGCGCCGGGCAGCCCGGCGGCCGGCATCGACTGGGGGCGCATCGCCTGCGGCTGCGGCGGGGCCGCGCTGACCGAGGCGCTGATCCGGCGTTTCGCCGCCCGCGGCGCCGCGCTTTGCGCCGGCTACGGGCTGACCGAGAGCGGCCCCTGCACCTTCCTGATGCGCCCCGAGGAGGTCGCCGACCGGCCCGGCGCGGCCGGCAAGGTGCAGGCGCTGACCGAGGCGCGCATCGGCCCGGACGGCGAGATCCGCCTGCGCGGCCCGGCGATCACCCCGGGCTACTGGCAGGACCCCGCCGCCACCGCCGCGGCCTTCGACGCCGAGGGCTGGCTGCGCACCGGCGACATCGGGCGGCTGGACGCGGAGGGGTTCCTCTACGTGCTGGACCGGATCAAGGACATCTACATCTCGGGCGGCGAAAACGTCTACCCGGCCGAGGTGGAGCGCGTGCTGGGCGACCACCCCGCCGTCTGCGAGGCGGCGGTCGTCGGCCGGCCCGATCCGCGCTGGGGCGAGGCCGGCGCCGCCTTCGTCATCCGCCGCCCCGGGGCGCAGGCCGGCGCGGGCGATCTGGCGGATTGGTGCCGGGCCCGGCTGGCCGGATACAAGATTCCGCTTAGCTTCCATTTCGTGACGGACCTGCCGCGCACCGCCTCGGGCAAGGTGCGCAAGCCGGACCTTCTGGCCGCAACGACAGAGGAGCGCCCGCAATGACCCTTTCGCTGCACGCCGAATGGCAGCCCAGCCTGGCGGAGTTCGAGGACTTCGCCGCCCTGAGCGGCGACACGAACGAAATCCACCTCTCGGACGCGGCGGCCGACGGCGGCTTCGGCCGGCCCGTCGCCCATGGGATGCTGATCTATGCCAAGCTCTGGGCGATGCTGCGCAGCGCCCGCGCCGCCACCCGCCCCGAGGTGCACAACCTGATGTTCCCCAACCCCTGTTTCGCCGGCGACCCCGTGCGGCTGGAGGTGACGCAGGACAGCCCGCGCGGCCGCATCCTGCTGCGCGCCGCCCGCGTCGCGGACGAGGCAGAGGTCCTGGTCGGCGAAGTGGAGCTGCACTGATGAAACCGGGAGATCGCGCCAGCATCCGCCAAAGCTTCACCCACGCAGACCTCGACGCGCTGACGCGGCTGACCGGGGCGGACCACCCCGGCCATGTGCCGCTGCCGCTGATCGCGGCGATGATCTCGCGCCTGCTGGGCACGCAGCTGCCGGGGCCGGGGACGAATTACCTCAAGCAGGAGCTGCAGATCCTTGCCGATGTGCCCGTCGGGGCCGAGGTGACGGCGGAGGTGGAAGTCACGCGCCTGCGGGCCGACCGGCGGCTGGTGGACCTCTGGGCCTCCTGCCGGCTGGCCGATGGCACCCTGGTGCTGGAGGGGCGCACCCTGGTGCGCGCCCCGCGCCGCGCCCTGGCCGAGGCGTAAGGCCACCGCGCATCTTCCCCGCAAGCCGAGCGTAACCGGGGCGCCCCCCACGCCCCGGTTGCTCGTTCGCGGCCCGCTCGCTAGCCCGCTAGCCCGCCGGGGCCGGTGGCTCGGCCCGGGCCGCGCGGCCGGCGCGCAGCCGCCCGACGATGCCGGCGGGGAAGAAATAGACCGACAGGATGAACAGGATGCCCAGCCACAGCAGCCAGCGGTCCGCGCTCAGCAGGTCGGGCAGCAGGGGCAGTTCCGACACCGCGCCCGAGGCCAGGCCCATCACCTCCTGCAGGTAGTTCTGCGCCAGGATCAGCAGCACCGCGCCGATCACCGCGCCCCACATGGTGCCCATGCCGCCGATCACCACCATCAGCAGGATGTCCAGCATGATGTCGAAGCTCAGCACCGTGGAGGGGCCGACGTAGCGCAGCCAGATGGCGTAGAGCGAGCCCGCCAGCGCCGCCGCGGCGGCCGAGATGCAGGTGGCCGCGGTCCGGTAGGCCACCACCCGGTAGCCGATCGCCTCGGCCCGGAAGTCATTCTCGCGCACCGCCTTCAGCACCCGGCCGAAGGGCGAATTGACGATGCGCAGCAGGGCCAGGAAGATCGCCAGCGCGGCGAAGAACACCAGGTAGTAATTCAGCAGCTTGCCGTTCAGCCGCACGCCGAAGAGCGTACCGTCGGCGAACTTGAAGGCCGGCGTCAGCGCCCGCGGGGTCTGGAAGTTCAGCCCGTCCTCGCCCCCCGTGATCCCGCTGAGCTGGCTGACCAGCACCGCCACCGCCGAGGCGACGGCCAGGGTGATCATCGCGAAGAAGATCGCCCGCACCCGCAGGCTGAACAGACCGATGGCAAAGGCCAGCACCGCCGCGCACAGCGCCCCGGCCCCGGCGCCCACCGCCACGGCGTCGAAGCCGCGCCCCATGTGGACCGAGGCCAGCGCCACGCCGTAGGCGCCGATACCGAAGAACATCGTATGCGCGAAGCTGACGATGCCGGTGTAGCCCAGCAGCAGGTCGTAGCTGGCCGCCAGCACGATGAAGATGCAGATCCGCGCCGCGGTATCGACGCTGCGAATGCCGGGGAAGAGGAAGGGCGCGAAGGCCAGCGCCACCAGCACCGCCACCAGCACCACCGCCAGCAGGCGGGACCGCGGCGCATCGCCCGAGATCAGCTTCATGATCATCTATTTCGCCCCCACGACCGGCATCATCCCCTGCGGGCGCCACATCAGGATGGCGACCATCAGGCCGATGTTGGAAATCAGCGCCACCTTCGGCTCCAGGAAGGCGACGTAGTTCTGCATCAGGCCCACCAGCAGCGCGCCGATGAAACAGCCCTCGACCGAGCCGAGCCCGCCGATGATCACCACGATGAAGATCAGGATCATCACCTCCTGGCCCATGTGGGCGGTCACCAGCTCCTGGTAGAGGCCCCACATCACGCCGCCGAGGCCGGCCAGCGCCGATCCGGCGACGAAGACGCCGATGAAGACGACGCGCAGGCGGTAGCCCAGCGCCTCGACCATCGGGCCGTTCTCCACCCCGGCGCGGACGATCAGCCCCAGCTTGGTGCGCCGCAGCACCGCGCGCATCGCCAGGAACAGCACCGCGCCCACGCCGACGGCGACAAGGCGGTACTTCTCCAGCGCGGCGCCGGCGAAGGTCACCGCGCCCTTCAGCGCCTCGGGGCGGGTGATGTAGATCTCCTCGGGGCCCCAAAGGACGACGATCATCTGCTCGGCCACGATCAGCCCGCCCATGGTGACCAGGATCTGCTTGAGGTGCGCGCCGTAGACCGGCTTGACGATGACCCGCTCGAAGGCCCAGCCCATGGCGCCGGTGGCCGCCATGGCCGCCAGGGCCGCGGCCAGCATGGCGGCGAGGTTCAGCGCCAGGCTGGGCGCGCCGGTCATCTCGCCCAGCACGATCAGCACCGAGACGCCCACGAAGGCCCCGACCGAGACGAAGGCCCCGTGGCCGAAGTTGATCACGTCCATCAGCCCGAAGACCAGCGTCAGCCCGGAGGCCATGACGAAGATCATCATCCCCATCGCCAGCCCGCTGACCGTCAGCGTCAGCCAGCTGGAGGTGCTGGGCATGACCAGCGCGCCCAGCAGCATCAGCGCCGGGATCAGAAGCACGGGCAGCATCGGGCGCAGCCGGTCGGCCAGCCCCAGCCGCGCCATGGTGGGCGCGTGGTCCGGGGCGGCGCCGTTCGCCCCCCGGGGGGCTGCGCTGCGGGCTGCGGGTTTGTTCGTCGCCATATCGCTCATGCCTGCTCCAGGCTGAGTCCGATCAGCCGCTCCTGCAGGGCGGCATCCGCCGCCAGTTCCGCCATCGGCCCCGTCCAGACGGTGCGGCCGTCCTCCATCACCGCCGCGCTGTCGCCCAGCGCCCGCGCGACCGAGAAGTTCTGCTCGACCAGCAGGATCGAGGCGCCCTGCCGCTTCAATTCGCGCAGCGCGCCGGCCATGGTCGCCACGATCGCCGGGGCCAGGCCCTTGGTCGGCTCGTCGATCAGGTAAAGCTGGCGCTCCTCCACCATCGCCCGCGCGATGGAGAGCATCTGCTTCTGCCCGCCCGACAGCGTGCCCGCCGCGCCGCGCCAGAAGGTCTTGAGCGGCGGGAAGACGGAAAACAGCCAGTCGAGCCGCGCCTCGTCGATCGGGCCGGAGGCGGCGGCAAGGCGCATGTTCTCCTCCACCGTCAGGCCGCCGAAGATGCCCATGTCCTCGGGCACGTAGCCGATGCCGGCGCGGGCGATCGCGGGGGTCGGGCGCGCCTCGATGGGATCGCCGTCGAAGAGGATCCGGCCGCGGTGGCAGCGCCAGTGGCCGACGATGGTCTTCAGCGTCGATGTCTTGCCGACGCCGTTGCGGCCCAGCAGCATCGTCACCTCGCCGCGCGGCACCACAAGGTCGACGCCCTGCAGGATGCGGTAGCGGCCGACGTCGGTATGCACGTCCTGCAGCTGCAGGATGGGGGTTGCGGGGTCAGGCAATGTCCAGCTCCTTGCCCATGTAGGCTTCCTGAACGACGGGCGATTCCATCACCTCGGCGGGCGGGCCGTCGGCGGCCAGCGCGCCGTTGTGCAGCACCACGATGCGGTCGGCGAGGCTGCGGATCACGTCCATCTTGTGTTCGACCAGCAGGATCGTGCGATCGGGCCGGCCTTTCAGTTCGGCGATGAGGTCCAGCACCACCGGGGCTTCATCGACGCTCATCCCCGCGGTCGGCTCGTCGAACATGTAGACCTTGGGGTCCAGCGCGATCAGCATGGCGACCTCCAGCTTGCGCTGGTTGCCGTGGCTCAGCTCCGCCACCGGCTGCTGGGCGAGATGCGACAGGCGCACGCGCTCCAGCACCTCGCCGGCGGCCCGCGTCAGGTCGCGGTGGCTCTCGGCGGTGGAGAACAGGCGAAACCCGCGCCGCGCACGGGCCTGCAGCACCAGGCGCACGTTCTCCAGCACCTCGAGGTTGGGAAAGAGGTTCGTCAACTGGAAGGCGCGCCCCAGCCCCAGCCGGCAGCGCCGCGCGACGGAGGCGCGGGTGATATCCGCCCCCTCCAGCAGCACCCGGCCGCCGCTGGCCGGGATCTGGCCGGAAATCAGGTTGAAGTAGGTCGTCTTGCCCGCCCCGTTGGGGCCGACGATGGCCGTCAGCTGGCCTGCGTGAAAGTCGCAGCTGACCGCGTCGACGGCCACATGGCCGCCGAACCGCACCGTCAGGTCCCGGGTCGAAAGAATGGCGCCGGTCATCCGGCCCTCCTGCGTCTGGATGGGGCCCGGCGCTGCCGCTGGCAGGGTCCGGGCGGGGGGGGGGGGGGGGGGGGGGGGGGGGGGGGGGGGGGGGGGGGGGGGGGGGGGGGGGGGGGGGGGGGGGGGGGGGGGGGGGGGGGGGGGGGGGGGGGGGGGGGGGGGGGGGGGGGGG
>JBPEXR010000220.1:0-3384 GCA_052031355.1 Paracoccaceae bacterium | reverse complement strand
GGTTTGGGGAAAGCGTGATTGGACGCCGCGGCAATTTTCAGTAGGATTGCCTAAAAACACCAAGAAACGAACGAAGCGAGAGGCACATGAGCAGACTCCTCCGCGCTTTGGTGGTCGCAGGCCTATTGGCGTCGTGCGGCGGCGGCGATTACTCCGCCCCGCGTGATCTGGACAACGCCTGCGCGATCCTGAACGAGCGCCCCCATTACGTCCGCGCCCTGCGCGCCGCCGAACGCAAGTGGAACGTCCCGGCGCCGGTGCTGATGGCGATGATCTACCAGGAAAGCAAGTTCATCGGGAACGCCCGCACCCCGGTCAAATACACGCTCGGCATCCTGCCGATGGGCCGCCAAAGCTCGGCCTACGGCTACAGCCAGGCGCTGGACGGCACCTGGGAGGAATACACCAAGTCCACCGGCCGCTGGCGCGCCAAGCGCGACGACATCCGCGACGCGACCGATTTCATGGGCTGGTACATGAACCGCACCCAGGCGCGGAACGGGATCGACCTGGGCGATGCGACGCGCCAGTACCTGGCCTACCACGAAGGCCACACGGGCTATGCGCGGGCCAGCTATACCGGCAAGCCCTGGCTGATGCGGGTCGCCGGCGAAGTCGGGACCCGTGCCAATACCTACGCCGTCCAGCTGGAGCGGTGCCGCCGCTGGAGCTGAGGGACAACGTCGAAACGAGAAACGGCGCGGGAGACCCCCGCGCCGTTTTCCGTTCGGGCCATCGAGCAGGCCGGATTACCGGTTCGACCCGCCGGTGTTGACGGTGATGTTGAACAGCGACGAGCCCAGCGAGACGCCGTTCTGCAGGTCCGCCAGGATCACGGTCGTCTTGCCCTGGTCGTTGTTGATGACCCACTGGCGCAGCTGCGGGCTGTTCTCGCCGGTGAACTTCATCTGGATCGAGCCATACTCCGGGTGCGCCGGGTCCTGCGCGGTGACGATGGTCGCGGTGCCGTCGTAGCTGTGCCCGGTCACCATGCGCGCGCGCGTGAGGTCCACGTTCTTGGCCAGGATGATCGACAGCGGCGTCTTGGACAGGGGATAGGTCTCCGGCCCCTGGTTGCTCTTGGGATCGAAGACGGCGACCGTCCCGCCCGAGGCGAGCACCAGTTGCTTTTCGGGCGGCGCATATTCGAAGCGCACCCGGCCGGGCCGCTTGATGTAGAGCGTCCCCTTCGACACCGTCCCGTCCGAGTTCACCTGCGTGAAATCCGACTTCGCCGACTGGATCGAGTTGAGGTAGCGGGAGATTTCCGGCAGCGACAGCTTGTCCGCGGCGGCCGGAAGGGCGAGTGCCGCCCAGAGGGCGGGCGCGAGAAGATGCTTGAGCAGTTTCATGCGTTCAATCTAATCCCGGGTTGGTCAGGGTTCACCTGCCCAAGCATCACGAAGCCGCGATGGTTCCGGTGCGCGGCGCCCCGACGCCGCGCACCGGCGGATCATTGCTGTTCGGGCACCAGGATCTCGCGCTTGCCGACATGGTTGGCGGGGCTGACGAGGCCCTCCTCCTCCATCTGTTCGACCAGGCGCGCGGCCTTGTTGTAGCCGATCGCCAGCTTGCGCTGAATGTAGGAGGTGGAGCATTTGCGGTCCTTGATGACCACCTGCACCGCCTGGTCGTAGAGCGCATCCTCGCCGTCGGTGTTGCCCCCGGTGTTGAGGCCCAGCACCGCGTCGATATCGCTGCTCTTCTCCTCGTCGGGGCCGTCCAGCACGTTGCCGACGTAGGACGGCGGGCCGAAGGCCTTGAGGTAGCGCACGATCTCCTCGACTTCCTCGTCCGAGCAGAAGGGCCCGTGGCAGCGGGTGATCTTGGCCCCGCCGGCCATGTAGAGCATGTCGCCCATGCCCAGCAGCTGCTCGGCGCCCATCTCGCCAAGAATGGTGCGGCTGTCGATCTTGGAAGTCACCTGGAAGCTGATCCGGGTGGGGAAGTTGGCCTTGATCGTGCCGGTGATCACGTCCACCGAGGGGCGCTGCGTCGCCATGATCAGGTGGATGCCGGAGGCGCGCGCCATCTGCGCAAGCCGCTGAATGCAGGCCTCGATCTCCTTGCCCGCGACCATCATCAGGTCGGCCATCTCGTCGACGATGACGACGATGTAGGGCATCTTCTCGGGCGCGAATTCCTCGGTCTCGAAGATCGGCTCGCCGGTCTCCTCGTCGAAGCCGGTCTGCACGGTGCGGCTGAACATCTCGCCCTTGGAGAGCGCATCCTCCACCCGGCCGTTGTAGCCGGCGATGTTGCGCACGCCCATCTTGGACATCTTGCGATAGCGCTCTTCCATCTCGCCGACGACCCATTTCAGCGCCACGACCGCCTTCTTGGGGTCGGTCACCACCGGCGACAGCAGGTGCGGGATGCCGTCGTAGACGCTGAGTTCCAGCATCTTCGGGTCGATCATGATCAGGCGGCACTCGTCCGGCGTCAGCTTGTAGAGCAGGCTGAGGATCATCGTGTTGATCGCCACCGACTTGCCCGAACCGGTGGTGCCGGCGATCAGCAGGTGCGGCATGCGCGCCAGGTCCGCGACCATGGATTCGCCGCCGATGTCCTTGCCGAGGGCCAGCGGCAGGCGCTGGTTGCCGTCGCCGAATTCGCGCGCCGACAGGATCTCGCGCAGGACGACCATCTCGCGGTTGTCGTTGGGAAGTTCGATCCCGATGACCGAACGCCCCGGCACGGTGGAGACGCGGGCCGAGAGCGCCGACATCGAGCGGGCGATGTCGTCCGCCAGACCGATGACGCGGCTGGCCTTCAGGCCCGGGGCGGGCTCCAGCTCGTACATGGTGACGACGGGGCCGGGGCGCACGCTGACGATCTCGCCCTTCACGCCGTAATCGTCGAGCACCGATTCCAGCATCCGCGCGTTCTCCTCCAGCGCGGCGTCGCTGAGGTGGTGGCGCTGGATGTTGGCGGGGTCGGCCAGCAGGCTCAGCGGCGGCAGCTCGTAGGTGCTGCCTTCCTCCTCCAGCGGCAGGTTCGGCTCGGCCTCGGCGCGGGCGCGGGTCGAGGGCTGCACCGGCTTGCGGGTCTGCGGCTGCACGACCTTGCGCGGCTCGGGCACCGGGATCTGCGCGCGCGGGGCGGGTTGCGGGGCCGGCTGGGGGGCGGGTTGCGGCGCGGCCTCGTACGCCGGCTCGGGCGCATAGGCCTGGACCTCGTCCTCGTAGGGAACATCCTCGGCCATCGGCGCGGCCATCGATGGGCCGGCATGCCCGGCGGGGGCCTGCGCGGCATGGGCAGCCGTCAGCGGCGGCTCGGCGCGCGGGCCGCGCGGCTGCGAGGTGTCGAGCAGCAAGGGATCGGGCCCGCGCCCACGGCCCTTGGTCAGCGGCGCGGCGGCGGCGGACATGATCGCGGGGTTCT